>CAZMMH010000181.1:0-5172 GCA_964567315.1 uncultured Gammaproteobacteria bacterium | reverse complement strand
CCTCCACCGGCAGGGGCTTGAGCTTCTTGACGATGATGGCGCGGCCCTCCACCTGGGCGCGCTCGGCGGCGTCGGGCAGGGCCTGTTCCAGGGTCATCTCGGCGAGGTGGTTGGGGATGACGCCCTGCATGCGCGCGAACCAGAAATTGGAGACCGCCGTGAGCACGGCGCCCTTGCCCGGGATCGGCGTCGGCAGGATGACGTCGAAGGCGGAGAGGCGGTCGGTGGTGACGATCAGCATGTGCTCCTCGCCGACCGCGTAGATGTCGCGCACCTTGCCCCGCTGGATCAGTGGCAGGCTCTTGAGGGTCGATTCGAACAGGGTCTCGGGCATCTGGCTCATGGTCGTCGGCTCGCGGTCGTTGTTACGGGCGAAGGGAGAAATTCTAGCGATTTCCCCGCTTCAGGGATACGTGGTCCCCGCCGGCGGCAGGCGCCGCAGGTGGAGGGTGAAGTCGTTGTCGAGGTAGCCGTCGCGCAGCTCGCAGGCGGCGCCCAGGCCGCGGCAGTAATCCAGCATGTCGTCGGGCTGGAAGCTCTGCAGGTCGGGCCGGCCGGCGACCCAGCGGTTGCGGGCGTCGAGCAGGTTGCAGGCGACGCCCTTGCGTGCGGCTGCGAACATGCGTGCGATCAGCCGGCGGGCGTAGGCGCCGTCGTCACCCAACTGTTCGTTGAGGGCGCCGGAGAGCAGGGCCCAGTCGAAACTGCCGTCTGCAGGGTCGAGGTCGAACAGATCGCCCTCGACCAAGCTGGCCTGCGGCTGCAGCCGCCGGGCGCTCTGCAGCAGGTCGGGGGAGAGGTCGATGCCGGTGTAGTCGACCTCGAGGCCGCGCCCGGTGAGGAAGCCCTTGAGGTCGCCGAAGCCGCAGCCCACGTCGAGCACCCGGTCGCCGCTGCTGATGCCGATCTCCACCAGTACCTCGAAACGGATCTCCTGAATCTTGCGGCTGCTCCAATAGAGCGCATTGGGATGCACCCCGTGGCGGAGCAGGGCGTCCCGGTGCCGTTCGACGATGCGTTGGCGGTGCTCTGGGGTCACGGCTGTTTCGAATCCAAAATCAAAATCGGGTCTCGCGCAAAGCACGCAAAGTACGCAAAGAAAGAAAATTCGTTAACTCAGTGGCAGCGCGCGGGAATCGGCGGTCGGCGTGCCACATATCATCGGTTTTCCTTGGCGTGCTTTGCGCGAGACAAGGTTCTTACTTCGTCAGGCTCACGAACAGCTTGGGCAGTTGTTCCGGCAGGCGCTCCACCTTGTCGATCACCAGGTACTGCGGGCCGAAGATGTCGGCGACGTAGTCGTCGGCATTCGAATCCAGGTTGATGCAGTAGGTGAAGATGCCCTCCCGGTCCAGTTCCTGCACCGCCTTGTGCGCATCTTCGGTGAGCAACTGCGGGTCGGAGACGTCGATGTCCGAGGGCTCGCCGTCGGTCAGCACCAGCAGCAGCTTCTTGTCCGCCTGACGCTTGGACAGATAGTGGCCGGCGTGGCGCAGGGCGGCACCCATGCGGGTCGAGTAGCCCGCCTCGATGGCCGCCAGGCGACCCTTGACGGTGTCGTCCCAGGCCTCGGTGAAACCCTTGATGTGCTGATAGCGCACCTCGTGGCGGCCGTTGGAGGAGAAGCCGGCGATGGCGAACTCGTCGCCCAGGCGGTCCACCGCCCAGCCAAGCAGGGCCACCGCCTCCTGGGACAGTTCCAACACCGTCTGGTTGCTGCCCCCGGCCTTTTCGGCCAGGGAGGCGGAGAGATCCAGCAGCAGGGTGACGGCGATGTCGCGGCCGGCGGTGGTGTGGCTCATGTTGATCCGCGGGTCCGGGTTGGCGCCACCCTTGAAGTCGATCAGGGAGCGGATGGCCACGTCCAGGTCGAGCTCGCTGCCCTCCTCCTGGTAGCGCACACGCACGTAGTCCTGCGGTTTGAGCAGGTCGAGGATCCGCTTGAGCTGCTTGGCGGTGGCGCTGTTCTTGGCCAGCAGGGCGTCGATGTCGGCGGCGTTGCCGGCGGGATGCAGGCTCTCGTAGAGGCTGACCCAGTCGGGGCGGTAGGTCTTGCTGCGGTAGTCCCACTCCGGGTAGTGGCGCGGCGGCAGCCCCTCCTGTTCGCCCTCCTCGGCAGTCTTCGCCTTGGATTCGTCGAAGCTCTCCTCCTCGTCACCCTCCTCGATGAAGCGCCACATGTGGCGGTTGTCGTCGCGGTAGTCCACCTCGGTGTCGCTGAAATAGACGTTGGCGGCCAGGTCGGCCTGACGCCGGGTGCGGGCGATGAAGCTGATGGCGAGGTTGGCGATCTCCTGGGTGCCACTCTCGCCGTCCGCCATCAGTTCGTGGAAGCGCTGCACGTACTCGTTGATGTCCGGGTTCCGGTAGCCGTGCTCCGGCTCGAGCAGGGCATACGAAAGCATGGTCAGGCGGTGGCGGATACAGGACTGCACCTCGGGGTCGCAGTCGTCCTCGCCCGGCTTGGGATGCAGGGTGGTCCAGAGCCGGCGCAGGCCGGGGTACTCGCGCATCGCCAGGTGCTCCACCCGCGCGTCCTCGAAGGTCTCCACCGCGACGCGCTGGAAGGGGCTGAAGTTGTCCGCGAAGATCGGCGTGGTCCAGCGCAGGTGGGCGGCAATGTGGCCGAGCAGAGCGCGGTAGCGGTCGAGACCGCTAACCCCGGCGCGGTCGTCGTAGACGTCCGGGACGCGGACGCCCAGCTTGTCGAAATAGGGCATCGGCTTGCGCAGCTGGTCGAAGGCCTCGGAGTAGGGCACCAGGTGCTGCTGCTCGTGCCACAGGGCGCGCAGGTAGAGGTCGAGGCTGCGCTCAAAGTCGGCGAACAGGGTGCCGTGGCGCTCGCGCATGAGCACTGCGCGGGCGTCGGCCGACTGCAGGCTGAAATAGTCCTGCTGTCGTTCCGGATGGTCGCTGTAGTTGCGGACGCCGTACTCGATCCAGTTGCGCAGGCCGGCCAGGGAGAGCTGGGCCAGCAGGGCCGGCACGTTCTCCAGCAGCTGCGGGTAGCCGGGACTCGGGATGGTGGCGTGGAAACCGTGGATCGACTGGGTGGTGCGGTTCATCATCCCCATGGCGATGTCGACGTAGCTCTCCAGCAGCTCATAGCTGCCGAGGCGCCGTGCCGCCTCGCCGATCGCCTGCAGGAACGGCGGGATGGCCTTGCCGTTGGGGGTGCGCGAGATGCGCCAGACCGCCTGGGAGACCAGGGCCAGCGCGTCCTCGCCCACCTGCTGCGCCACCGCCGGCATCTCTTCCAAATAGGTGAGGACCGGACCGAAGCCGCGCCCGATCATGCAGATCAGCGAGGCGCCGTCCAGGTAATCCTTGATGCCCTGAGGCGAGAGCAGGGCCGCCGCCTCCTCCATGCAGTCGGGGAAGACCTCCTCCAACTGCGGGAAGTTGCAGGAGAGCTCCTGGCGGTAGCCCAGCAGTTCGTCATCGCTCAGTTTCATCGCGACCGCTCCGGTTCCACGTCGGCGGGGATCGCGGTCAGGCGAACACGGCTTCGATGGCGTGGTCCAGGGTGGAGCGGATGTCGGCGTCGTCGGTGATCGGGCGTACCAGGGCCATCCGGCAGGCGGCGCGCGGCTCGATGCCGCGGTTGATCAGCTGCGCCGCGTAGACCAGCAGGCGGGTGGAGATGCCCTCGTCGAGGCCGTGGCCCTTGAGGTTGCGGGCGGTCTCGCCGACCTTCACCAGCCTGGCCGCGGCGGCGGTGTCGATTCCGGTCTCCTTGGCGATGATGCCGGCCTCCAGGTCCGCCTCCGGATAGTCGAAGTCGAAGGCGACGAAACGCTGCTTGGTGGACTGCTTGAGGTCCTTCATCAGGCTCTGGTAGCCGGGGTTGTAGGAGATCACCAGCTGGAAGTCGGGGTGGGCCTGAATCAGCTCGCCCTTCTTGTCCAGCGGCAGGGTGCGCCGGTGGTCGGTGAGCGGGTGGATCACCACCGTGGTGTCCTGGCGCGCCTCCACCACTTCGTCCAGGTAGCAGATGGCGCCGATGCGCGCGGCCGTGGTCAGCGGGCCGTCCTGCCACTTGGTGCCCTCCTTGTCGAGGAGGAAACGGCCCACCAGGTCCGAGGCGGTCATGTCCTCGTTGCAGGCCACGGTGATCAGCGGGCGGCCGAGCTTCCAGGCCATGTATTCGACGAAGCGCGACTTGCCGCAACCGGTCGGGCCCTTCAGCATCATCGGCATACGGACGTTGTAGGCCGACTGGTAAAGGTCGATTTCGTTGCCCACCGCCTGGTAGTACGGTTCCTGCTTGATCTTGTACTGGTCGATATCGATGTTGCTCATAACGTCGTTTCCCGAGTGATGATGCGCTTGCCGGACGGCGCCAGGCTCCTGGGCCGATGCGGCCGACGCGAGAATAGAGCCCCTGTCCGCGTCTGCGGGCAGGGGCTCCGTCGGGTGCGAGCTGCCCTACCCGGTCAGACCTTGATGGGTCCGCGGTAGATGACCATCGACGCCCCCTGGGACTGGGCGTAGTTGTCGTAACCGACCAGGCGCACGTGGTTGTTGGGGTGCGCCGCGTGGCAGGCGTCGGCCTCGGCCAGGATGGTCTCGACGCTGGTCTCGCCGAACATCGGCAGCTTCCACATGTACCAGTAGTGGTCGAAGGCGTTCTCCGGCTCGGTGTGCTCGACGGCCGGGTTCCAGCCCTTGGACACGATGTACTGCACCTGCTTGCGGATGGCGTCCTTGTCCATCTCCGGCAGGTAGGAGAAGGTCTCGAACTTGCGGCTGGAGACGTCCGTCAGGCTGGACTTGTAGTCTTGCATTTCACTCATTATCGGTTCCTCGGTCAGTGTTCGAATTCGGTTTGGTAGGAGCGGGCTTGCCCGCGAAGGCTCATGGGCAAACACGAGCACTATTCGCGGGCGATCCCGCCCCTACCCGTAATCGCTGCGCGATCACTTGTGCGCCACATCCAGCTTGTCCACGGTGTCGAACTCGAACTTGATCTCCTTCCAGGTCTCCATCGCGGCGCCCAGCTCGGGGCTGCTCTTGGCGGCGGCGGTGAGGATATCCTTGCCCTCCTTCTCCAGGACGCGGCCCTGGTTGCGGGCCTCGACACAGGCCTCCAGGGCCACGCGGTTGGCCGCGGCGCCCGCCGCATTGCCCCAGGGATGGCCCAGCGTACCGCCGCCGAACTGCAGCACGGAG
>CAZMMH010000180.1:0-5189 GCA_964567315.1 uncultured Gammaproteobacteria bacterium | reverse complement strand
CCGACCGATCAAGATCGGTGAACCGAAATGTCCGCTTTGGGTCAAAAGCGGAAGTCAGGCTCGGCAGTCGGCATGTCTGCTTTGTGCCAAAAGCGGACGTAAGTTAGCCAACCTGGCAGGTCTGCTTGGTTCCATGGAAAGACCGTGCTTCGGAGTCCAACATCTGCTATTCTTTCGGCTCACGCAGGCTACTCTGCGAGGTCAATAGTCGATGAGCCGACTATCGCCACGCGTGTGCAGTGCGGGCTTGTTGCTCATCGCGGTATTGGCGGTTCCGCGGGAGAGTGCGTACGCCCAAGAAGCGCTGCAGCCCGGCGAAGCCTTCGTTACCCGTTTTTCCGGAACGACTGATGAGGATGGCCGCAAGGTCATCGATACGGACGGTGCCGTCGGCACGGTTGTCGATCTGCGGCGCCCAGTCGCTCCGCCAGCAGGTGCCCAATGGGTGAATGAGCCACAGCGTTCGGTGGTGACCGCGGGCCAAGTCGGCCAAGTCTTCGGCGTCACGCTCGACGATGCTGAGCCTCCCAATATCTACCTGACGGCGACGTCGGCGTTCGGCCTCCACCACAATGCCGACAACACGGATTGGATGGAGGGCATGTGGGGCCCTGAGGGAGGCCCCGGCACGGTCTGGAAGCTCGACGCGGCCAACAACTACCAGCCTGAGATCTTCGCGCAGATAACTCTGGACGGCCGTTCAAACTCCGGCGCTGCGCTCGGCAACATCGCCTTCGACCGCTGGAACAAGCAGTTCTACGTGTCCGATCTCGAGACCGGCATGATCCACCGGCTGCGGGCCTCTGACGGCGCCGATCTCGGCCACTACGATCACGGCGTGGACGGACGGTCCGCCTTCTTCGACGTAGCCAAGCTTGGGTTCCAGTTGCTGCCGTCTGTCCCCTTTGACCCGGCTTCGCGCGCACGCATTGCCGATTGCCCGAGCGGCGACTTCGCGCGGACACCGTCGTGCTGGAACTTTGCCGATTTCCGCCGCCGGGTCTGGGGCCTGAGCGTGCGCCACGATCCCGCGACCGAGGCGGTGAGACTCTATTATGCGGTCTGGGGCAGCCAGGGGTTCGGCAACGAAGACTACGCCGCGGCAGGTGACGACCAACGCAATTCGGTTTGGTCGGTGGGCATCGACGAAGATGGCGGTTTCGACTTAGCCAGTGTGCGCCGCGAATTCTTCCTGCCCGATTTCTTCCAAGCGCCGCAAGACATCGCCCGCGCCGGGCGCAGCCATCCGGTTTCGGATATCGTCTTTCCGGCGTTCGGCGACCAGGATGTGATGCTGCTCGCCGAGCGCGGCGGCGTGCGCAATCTCGGCCTCGCCGCAGAGAACGCTTTTGCGTATCCGCACGAGGCGCGCATGCTGCGCTATGAGTTGACCGGCAGTGGCTTCTGGCGGGGCGCCGGGCGTTATGATGTCGGCTACAACGACCGCAAGGAGGCGGGTGCGCCTTACATCCGCGGCAGCGCCGCCGGCGGCGTCAGTTTCGGCCTCGGTTACAGCGATGCGTGGGAGGTCGACCCGGCCCGGCCAGATGCCTTCGTGTGGATGACCGGTGACGGACTGTGCTCGCCGCGCGGGCCCTGTGTCGATCCCGACACGAATGAGCAGACCAATTCTGCGGAAGTGGATGGGTTACAGGGACGCGCGGCGCGGCCTTATGAGGCGTTCGAGCCGATCACCGCCTTCGAGCCCTATCCGGTCCCAGGCCCGGTCACGCCCCCGTCCGGGCCCGAAAAGTCATTCATGATCGATATCGGCGCTGACGGCGACGGTAAGAGAGGCGCCACCGAGGTCGGCGATGTCGTGGTCTATCAACCCCCGGCTGGAGGCGTTCCCGGCGAAGCGCCGCCCGAAGCTCCTCCCGAAGTCGCCGGACCTGGCGGATACCCACCGGGCGAAGAGTTTCCGCCGGGCCTGCCGGCTGAGCCGGGCTGGGAACCGGCGCCAGTACCGCCGGATGGCTGGCCGGTGCCGCCGCCGCCGGTGCTGGAGACCGATCTCAGCATCGAGAAGGACGGCCCCGCCCAATGCCAAGAAGGCGTGAACTGCGCCTACACCATCAAGATTACCAATCTCGGCGCCGTCCCCTATGTCGGCCCCATCGCCGTCAACGACACGATGCCCGTGGATGCTACTCTCAAAGGGACATCGCCGGGCTGGGATTGTGGCGTCGCCGGCCAGGTCGTCAGCTGTGTCACTCTTGACCCCGCAATTCTCGGCGTCGGTGTGTCAGCGACCTTGACGCTCGTCATTCTGCTTCCCCCAGATGTGCCGGGCGATCACGTCGAGAACTGCGCCGCCATCGACTGGTTCGAGATGGGCACCGATGACGGCCCCGGCGACACCAACGACCATGATTGCGTCGACACGCCAGTCACTGACGGCTTCGATCTCGGCATCGAGAAGACCGGCCCACCACAGTGCGCCGAAAATGCCGTTTGCTTCTTTGACATAGCGATTACCAATTACGGGCCAGGGGAATTCAACGGCGTGCTCGCCGTGCGCGATCAGCTTCCGGCCAATGCATCCCTGACAGGAAACAACTGGAACTGCGTCCAAACCGATGGGGAGGTCACATGTAACAGCGACAACCTCACGCTTCCTGCAGGGGCAGTCGAGGGGCTCTTTTTCAAGGTTCACCTGCCAGATGGCATCGCCGGAGCTCCGGTCGAGAATTGCGCGGCAATCGACTGGGCTGCTATGGGCGCCGATGACGGGGCCGCTGACGCTCACGTCGATGAGGATTGTTTTACAGTGGACGTCGTCGACGGAGCATTCTTCTTTGATCTCACCATCAGCAAGTCAGGACCAGCGCATTGCGATGCCGGAGGCCATTGCGACTATACGTTCACGATCACCAATGTGGGTCCTGGCGACTATATGGGCGGGATCAGCATAGAGGACACACCACCTGCCGGTGCCGCTCTTACAGGATGGACCGGCGGATGGGGCTGCGTTCCTATTGCTCCGTTCCATTGCCACCTCCTCCCAGCAGGTCCTCACGTCCTGCACCCGGGCGACACCGAGAGCCTCACCTTGACAATGCTTTTGCCCGCGCCCGCACCTGCGGATCCGGTGCAGAACTGCGTCGCGCTGCCTTGGGGCAATTTCTTCATGCCGGCGGACGACAACCCTCCGCCTCCCGCCGGTGCCGAGCACTTTGACGGTGACTGCACAGTTACTTGGATCGGTACGGGTTTCGACATTGAGGTCGCCAAGGCCGGGCCGGACGAGTGCTACGAAGGAGGTATTTGCGAGTATGCGGTTAGTCTGACCAACCATGGGCCGCGCAATGTGGGTGGTATTTGGGTATTTACCGACACGCTGCCCGCCGGCGCCACGCTCGAGGGCGTGTCGGGAGGCGACGGCGTGACATGTACCGAACAGGCGCCAGGGACTATTCGATGCGCCCTCTGGGAGGGGTTCATAGCAGGGGAGATCGAGACGATTATACTGCGGGTGAGGCTGCCCGATCCGGTCGCGGGCGATACGGTGACGAATTGCGCAACCCTGAGCTGGGATGCACCGCCAGCTGGTATGTGGGGGCCAAGCTTCACTGGCGATGACGACCCCGGCACCGACGGACCGAAGTGTATCGACACACCGATTCTCGCCGCAGACCTCGCGCCCTTCGGCGGCACCGTCTGCAAACTCGGCGAGAGCTGCACCCTCGATGTCGAGATCAAGAACCGCGGCGGAAAGCTGTTCAAGGGCAGCGCCGGTCTGAAGGGCACGCTCGATCCCGCCGTGCCCATCACCAGCATCAAGTCGCTCACTTCTGGCATGACTTGCGAGGTGATCGGTGAGGGGACCTATGAGTGCAAGGCCGACGAGCTCATCCTCAAGCCCAAGGAAGCGGCGCGCATAAAGCTGTCGGTCGCGATCCCTGCGGACTTCCCGCACAAGCACATCCTCCACGGCAAGGAGATGGTGTGGCCCGACCCGAAGGTGAAGGACCCGAACCCCGGCAACGACTATCACCCCAGCACGATCACGATCTTGCAGCCGGAGAAGCCCAAGGAGCCAATGGCGCCGCCTCCGCAGTGTGACGCGGGTTGGTCCGAGGTCACCCCTGGCAAGGCCAAGGCTCTGCAGGAAGCAGGCTGGACGATCAAGGAGGTCAAGGGCGGCGGCACGACTATCCTTTGCGCCAAGGCGCCGCAGCCGCAGCCGGCGCCCCCACCGCCCGTCTGCATCGGCGGCACGGTCGAGAAGGGCCAGTGCATCTGCCCGAAGGGCACCGAGCGTGAGCAGACCGGCACTAATGCCTATCGCTGCAAAAAGCCGCCGCCTCCGCCGCCGCCCATCTGTCTCGGCGGCAAAGTCGAGAAGGGCCAATGCATCTGCCCGAAAGACACCGAGCGCGAGCAAACCGGGCCTAATGCTTACCGCTGCAATAAGCCGTCGCCGCTGCCGCCGCCGATCACCTGCAAGGACGGCACGGTGAAGAACGGCCAATGCATTTGCCCGAAAGGCAATGAGCGGAAGCAGATCGATAAGTACACTTATGTGTGCGAGAAGCCGCCGATCATCTGTAAAGGTGGCACGGTCAAGAACGGCGTGTGCTATTGCCCCAAGGGCACCGAGCGCAAGCAGACCGGCACCTACGCCTACGCCTGCGAGAAGCCGCCGGTCACCTGTAATGGCGGCAACGTCTACAGGGGCCAATGCATTTGCCCGAAAGGCAATGAGCGGAAGCAGATCGATAAGTACACTTATGTGTGCGAGAAGCCGCCGATCATCTGTAAAGGTGGCACGGTCAAGAACGGCGTGTGCTATTGCCCCAAGGGCACCGAGCGCAAGCAGACCGGCACCTACGCCTACGCCTGCGAGAAGCCGCCGGTCACCTGTAATGGCGGCAACGTCTACAGGGGCCAATGCGTCTGCCCCAAGGGCACCGAGCGCAAGCAGACCGGCGAGTACGCCTACGCTTGCGAGAAGATTCCGCCGCCGATCGTCTGCAAGGGCGGTATGGTCAAGAACGGCCAATGCATCTGCCCCAAGGGCACCAAGCGCAAGCAGACCGGCACCTACGCCTACGCCTGCGAGAAGCCGCCGGTCACCTGTAATGGCGGCAACGTCTACAGGGGCCAATGCGTCTGCCCCAAGGGCACCGACCGCAAGCAGACCGGAACCTACGCCTACACGTGCGAGAAGTCGCTACCACCGCTCA
>CAZMMH010000179.1:0-5217 GCA_964567315.1 uncultured Gammaproteobacteria bacterium | reverse complement strand
TCAGCCTGATGACCCTGCACGCGGCCAAGGGGCTGGAGTTCCCCCATGTCTTCCTGGTCGGCATGGAGGAGGAGATCCTGCCCCACCGCAACAGCCTGGAGGCGGAAACCGTCGAGGAGGAGCGGCGCCTCGCCTACGTCGGCCTGACCCGCGCCCAGCGCACCCTCACCCTCTCCTTCGCCGCCAAGCGCCGCCGCTACGGCGAGATGGTCGATTGCACCCCGAGCCGCTTCCTCGACGAACTGCCGACCGAAGACCTGGAGTGGGAGGGACACGGCGAGCCGGTGGACCAGGAGAAGAGCCGGGCGCGGGGGATGGCGCATCTGGCCAACCTGAAAGACATGCTTAAGGGCGGTGGCTAGTGGCTAGTGGCTAGTGGCTAGTGGCTAGTGGACCGTGCGCCGCTCCCAGCCTTTATCAAAACGCGTCGGCCGCAGGCCCGACTCATCAATTCAACATTCACCATTCACAATTCAACATTGCGCCAGCTACGCTGGCGCTAAGCCCGCCAGCGCTCGAGCCACTGCTGGAACATCAGCACCGCCCACAACGGGTACTGGCGGTTACGCGTGCCGCTCTGGTGCTCGTGCCACATCCGCCGTACTGGCGCGGGGTTCAGGTAGCCCTCCTCGCGCAGACGCCGTTCGTCCAGCAGCGCCTCGGCCCAGTCGCGCAGGGGCCCCCGCAGCCAGTGGTCGATGGGCACGCCGAAGCCCATCTTCGGCCGCTCGATCAGCTCGCGCGGCACGTAGCGGTTGAGCACCTGGCGCAGCAGCCACTTGCCCTGGCCGTCGCGGATCTTGCGCGACATCGGCTGGCGCCAGGCGAACTCCACCACCCGGTGATCGAGCAGCGGCACCCGCGCCTCCAGCGCGACCGCCATGCTGGCACGGTCGACCTTGGTCAGGATGTCGTCCGGCAGGTAGGTGACGGTGTCCATGTACTGCATTCGTTCGGTGAAGCCGGGAAAGTCGCGACACAGGCCGGCGTCCCACAACGGGGTCGCCGGCTCCGCACCACCGAGCACCAGCTTCTCGGGGTCCGGCCACAGGCTCACCAGGCTGCGGTAGACGGCGTCGGCATCGGGCATCGCCAACAGGTCCGCCACCTTGTGCACCTTGCCGCCCGCGTGGCTCGGCCGCCAGGCGCGCGGCACCAGGCCGAACAGGCGGTTCCAGGCCGCGGGCGAAAGCAGGCGCAGGGAGGCCGCCGTAGCGCGGCGCACTGGCAGCGGCAGACGGCCCATGCGGCGCCAGATGGCATCGGCCCAGAAATAGCGGGTGTAACCGGCGAACAGCTCGTCGCCGCCGTCGCCGCTGAGGGCCACGGTGACATGCTGGCGGGTCAGCTCGGAGACCAGAAAGGTCGGGACCTGGGAGGCGTCGGCGAAGGGCTCATCGTACCACTCGGCCATGCGCGGCAGGATCTCCATCGCATGTCCAGGCGCGACGTGCAGTTCGGTGTGCTCCGTGCCGAGGTGACGGGCCACCGCCTTGGCGTGCTGCGACTCGTCGTACTCCCGCTCATGAAAGCCGATGGAGAAACTCTTCACCGGACGTTCGCTCTGGGCCTGCATCAAGGCCACCACCACCGAGCTGTCGATGCCGCCGGAGAGCAGCGCGCCCAGCGGCACGTCGGCCACCATGCGCCGGCGCACGGCATCGCGCAGCAGGCCGTCCAGGGCCTCCACCGCCTCGGCGTCACTGGCGAACTCCGGGGCCGCCTGGCCGGTGAGCGCCAGCTCGCGCAGGTCCCAATACCGTTCGAGGTGCAATTCGCCACCCGGGCGCAGACGGAGGATATGCCCCGGGGGTAGCTTGTGCACGCCGCAGTAGATGGACAGCGGCGCCGGCACGTAGCCGTGGCGCATGAAGCCGTGCAGGGCCTCGCGGTCCACCTCGGGGCGCCAGCCGGGATGGGCCCGCAGGGCCTTCAGCTCGGAGCCGAACAGCAGCAGGTCGCCGAAGCGGCCCCAATAGAGCGGCTTGATGCCGAGGCGGTCACGCACCAGGTGGAGGCTGCGCTCGGCCCGATCCCAGAGGGCAATGGCGAACATGCCGATCAGGCGCCGTACGGTGGCCTCCACGCCCCAGGCGGCGCAGGCCTCGACGATCACCTCGGTATCGGAATGGCCACGGAAGCGCGCCCCCTGGCCCTCCAGCTCCCGGCGCAGCTCGGCGAAGTTGTAGACCTCGCCGTTGTAGGCGATCACCCAGCGGCCGTCGGCCGAGACCATCGGCTGGTGGCCGAGGGGCGAAAGGTCGACGATGGAGAGCCGCGCGTGGCCCAGGGCCACGCCCGCCTCGCCGTCACACCAGACACCGCGATCGTCCGGGCCCCGGTGGTGCAGGGTCGCGACCATCTCTGCGCAGCGGGGTTCGAGCTCCGCCGCGGCGCGCGGGTCGATGAATCCGGTGATGCCGCACATCGTTGCTGGTGGCTTCCTCAATTCACTCCGCCGCGACCCGCGGCGACGGGCACGGCGCAAAGGCCGCATTGTAGGGCCTCGCGGGCCGCGACGACAGGCGGGACAGATGCAGGGCGCCGCAAAAAAATGCCCCGCAAGGCGGGGCTAAAGAGGAGACACTCGTAAAACTTTGGATTGGGGCGAACGCGGGCCGTTTCAAGGGCAGCCGGCGAGCCAGGCGCGCCAGCCGCCGAGCAGCGTGATCTCCTCCGCCCGCGCAACGGCATGGGGTTCGCAGAGAAAGCCGGCCACCTCGCTGCCGTCGGCCAGCGCCACCCGGCCGATGCCGAGCGGCGCGGGAATGGCATCGACAAAGTCGCCGAAGCGGTGGGCCGGCAGTTCCCACACCTCCACCTCGATCGCCCCGCCGTCGCCGTCGCACACCAGCCCCGGCCGCTGCGGCGGCCCGCCGGGCAGGGCGTAGAGCCGGTAACAGGGGGCGGTGGTGGTCCGCGCCACGAAACGGGCGCCCCGTTCGGTCAGCTGCGGGTTGAGCGGCAGCCCCTCCATGTGCGCGCCGCAGACCGCCAGGCGGATCCCCTCCGCCGCCGCGGCCACCACCGGCGTCGGCAGGGCCGTAGCGGTGGCGCCGAGGCTGGCGCGCCGTTCGTGCATCAGGGCGTCGGCGAGGCCGAGCAGGCCGCGATCGTGGAAGGCGGGGGCGAACAGGGTCACGCCGAAGGGCAGGCCGTCGGCACGGAAGCCCGCCGGCACCGCCACGGCGCACAGATCGAGCAGGTTCATGAAGTTGGTGTAATAGCCGAGATTGCTGTTCAGGCTCACCGGCTCCGCCTCCACCTCGGCGATCCGGTAGAGGGTACCGGCAGTGGGGATGACCACGGCGTCGACCGCGCCCCAGACAGTGTCGGCCCGGCGGCGCAGTTCGGCCAGGCGATACTGGCCGGCAAAGGCGTCGGCGGCGCTGGCCGCGCGGCCGGCACGGATGATGTCGCGGGTGACCGGCAACACCGCCGCGGGCTGGGCGTCGATGAACTCACCCACCGCGGCATAGCGCTCGGCCAGCCACGGCCCCTCGTAGAGCAGGCGCGCGCTCTCCAGGAAGGGCGTCAGGTCGATCTCGCACGGCTCGGCACCCAGGGCCTCCAGGCGCGTCAGCGCCTCGCCGAACAGCCGCGCGTAGTCGGCATCGCCGAAGAACTGCAACTGCGCCGGCCGCGGCACCCCGAGGCGCAGGCCCACCACGCCGCCGATGGGGCGCCCCAGGGTCGGCGGCTGGCGCGGCCGCGAAAAGGAGTCGGCCGGATCGAAACCCTCGGCCACCGCGAGCACCTCGCCGGCGTCGGCGGCGTCCAACGCGAAGATGGAGACGCAGTCCAGGGAGCGGCAGGCGGGCACCACGCCGCGGGTGGAGAGCAGGCCGCGGGTCGGCTTCACCCCCACCAGATTGTTGAAGGCGGCCGGCACCCGGCCCGAGCCGGCAGTGTCGGTGCCGAGGCTGAAACTCACCTGGCCAAGGGCCACCGCCACCGCCGAGCCGGAGGAGGAGCCGCCGGAGATGTACTCGCGGTCGAAGGCATTGCGCCCCGGACCAAAAGGCGAACGGGCCCCGACCAGGCCGGTCGCGAACTGGTCGAGGTTGGTCTTGCCCACCGGGATCGCCCCGGCGTCGACCAGCCGCTGTACCACGGTGGCCGAACCCTCCGGGGTGTAGGCGTAGGCGGGGCAGGCGGCCGTGGTCGGAACCCCGGCAAGGTCGATGTTGTCCTTGATCGCGAAGGGCACGCCATAAAGGGGCAGCGTGTCGGGATCCTTGCCTTCCAGCGCCTGCACGTATTCGAGCAGGCGCTCGCGCGGCAGGCGCTCGATCCAGATGTTGTGCTCGTCGGCCTGATCCGCCCGCGCCAGCACCAGTTCGATCACCTCCGCCGGGCGGAAACGGCCGCTGCGGTAACCGGCGCGCAGGGCGGCCAGGTCGAGGCTCTGCTGCACATCGATCATGCCCCGCCCTCCGGCTCGATGATGACCAGGGCCTGGCCCGCCGATACGGGGCTGCCCTGGCTGCAGAGCACCTCCACCACCCGGCCGGGCTCGTCGCACTCGATGTTGATCTCCATCTTCATCGCCTCGACCACCAGCAGCAGCTGGTCGGTGTCGACCACGTCACCGGGCTTCACCGCCACCTCCCACACCGAACCGGTCACCGGCGAGGCGATGGCCATGCAGCCCGGCGGCAGGTCGAAGGAGGCATCGGCGCCGGCGGCATCGCCGGCCACGTCCTGCTCGTAGTGGGCCTGGCCGCTCGCCTCCCAGCGTTGGCGCTCGGCATCGAAGGCCGCCTGCTGGCGCGACTTGAAGGCCTCGATGGCGGCCCGCTCGTCGGCCAGGAAGCGGTTGTAGTCGCGCAGTTTGAGGGTGGTCTGCTCCACCTTCAGCTTGAAGCGGCCGTGGGTGAAGTCGTCGCGCAGGGTGAGCAGCTCGTCCGCGCTCACCTCATAGAAACGGATCTGGTCGAAGAAGCGCAGCAGCCACTGCCTGCCGTCGGTGAAGTCTTCGGTCTGGCGGTAACGATTCCACATTTGCACGGTACGGCCGACGAACTGGTAGCCGCCGGGACCCTCCATGCCGTAGACGCACATGTAGGCGCCGCCGATGCCGACCGCGTTCTCCGGGGTCCAGGTGCGGGCCGGGTTGTACTTGGTGGTCACCAGGCGGTGGCGCGGATCCAGCGGCGTGGCCACCGGCGCGCCCAGGTAGACGTCGCCCAGGCCCATCACCAGGCAGGAGGCGCC
>CAZMMH010000178.1:0-5231 GCA_964567315.1 uncultured Gammaproteobacteria bacterium | reverse complement strand
GCCGCAGGCGCAGCAGGCCGTGCACCGTGCCGCTGTCGCTGGTGATGTAGAGGGCCCCGTCGGGGCCGAAGGCAACCCCCACCGGGCGTCCCCAGCGGGCCCCCGTTTTCGCCTGAAAGCCGCTGATCAACGGCTCGACCCGCAGCGCGCGGCCCCGCTCGAAACGCACGATGTCCACCGCCGGCGGGCGCCGGCTGGAGGGCAGGCCGAAGGCGTTGCCGCTGGGGGCGGTCCCCCAGGATCCGTGCAGGGCCACCACCGCGTCGCCGGCAAAGCGGGGGTCGAGCGCCCCTTTGGGGACGAAGGCCACGCCCATCGGCGCATTGCGCGCGGGGAAGGTGGCGACCGGCGGCGCCACCTCGCTGGCCGGCCGCGGCGGCGGCGTGCCGATGCAGCGGTCGCGGGTCACCCGGCCGTGGACCCATTGGAACCAGGGCATGCCGCTGAACGAGCCGGGCGTGAGGCGGCTGAAATACTCCGGTGGCTGGTCGAAGCCCCAATGGTCCGGGCCGTTGTTGCTGGCGTACATGACGCCCGTGCCGGGCTGCCAGTCGAACCCGACCGGGTTGCGCAGGCCCGAGGCGAACGGCCGCCAGCGGGGCGGACTGACCGACTCGTCCAGTACCAGCACCCCGCCACGGCGGTCGTTGAAGGCATAGGGCGGTCCGAGGTACTGGTTGCTGCAGTTGCCGCTGAGGCCGAGGCTGAGGTAGATCCGGCCATCGGGGCCGATGGCCACCGTGCGGCTGTTGTGGCCGCCGCCGCCGGGCAGGGCCGCCAGCAGTCTCACCTGCGAAGGATCCAGTTCCCGCTGCCCGGGGCGGTAGGGGGCGCGGTAGAGGCCGTCGGTGCGGGCGATCAGCAGTTCGTCGCTGCGGTAGGCGACGCTGTGGGGATAGCCCGACAGGCGCACCAGTACCTCGGCCCGGGTGTAGGGCGGGGCGAGGCGATAGATCCGGTTGCCGCGGGAGCCGATCAGCAGGTCGCCGTCGGGCAGGAAGGTCATCAACCGTGGCGACTCCAGCGGCGTCAGGAACTCCAGGGTGTAGCCGGCGGGTAGGCGGGCGGAGACCGCGGGCGAGGTGCCGCTGACCACCTGCTGCCGGATCGCGAAGGGGGCGGGGCCGGCCGCGGCGGCGGCCGCCAGCAACAGCAGTGCTGCGGCGAGCATTGGGCTGAAGCGAAATCGGCACATGCGGCTGCTCCGGTGACCGTCGATGCCCCAAGGATAGTGCAGGCCGTTGCTATGCTTGAGGGGAACGGACAGGAGGGAAGGGCGATGCGCAGGGCTGTCTGGCTATGGCCGGCACTGTTGCTTTCGGCAGCGGTCGCCGCCGCCACGGGCGACACGCCGGTAGTGAAGGTCTTCGCCACGCCGGCGCTGAAGATGACCGGCAAGCGCCAGGCGCCGCCGCCGAGCGACGCTGAACGGTGGGGCTTCGCGCCGAAATCGCTGACCACACCGGCGCTGAAGATGACCGGCAAGCGGCCGTAAGGGGGGAGGTCATGGGCGCGCGACATATTCTGCTCGGGGCACTGCTGCTGGCGGCGCCGGCGGCCTGGGCCGAGCACTTCACCATTCACGTCCCGGTGGAACTGCACAGCATCGTCCAGGGGGTGGCCAGGGCCAAGGTCTTCTGCGAGGTGCGGGCAGCGAACGGTGAGCGGCTCGGGGCCAAGTACGGGCCCTGGCTCGACATCGTCAACGGCGAGCTCAGCACCACCACCACGATCGCGCTGAACACCTACAACGGCAAGGATCCCCACGACGCGGTGCGCTACCGCTGCCATCTGGAGCTGCTCACCCCCTGGGTCCAGAATCACCCCTGGAACCAGCCCATGGCCAGTGGCAACAACCTCTACCTGACGCCGAAGCCCGGCAGCGAATTCCACCCGCTGGTGGAGGGGCCGATCCCGCAGACGGTACACCTGCGGGCGCCGCGGCCAAGGGTGGTGCCGCCCCTGCGCCGCTAGTCGGCGGCGAGCACCTGCAGGCGGCCGTCACGTACCTGCAGCAGGCGCTCGCCCCGCAGTATGGCCAGCAGTTCGTCGCCCACCAGGCGCCGGCGCCAGCCGTGCATGATTTCCACCTCGTGATCACCGCCCACCAGTCGCTGCAGGGCCTTGTGCGGCGCCAGCTGGGCCGGGTTCAACTGGTGTTCGACCGCGCGCAGGTGGACCACAGCGTTGAGCAGGTCCACCAGGGCCTCCTCGTCGTCGCTCGGTTTGGCCGCGCGTTCGTACTCGGGCAGCGGTTCCGGCGTGTGTTCGCGGGCGGTCTTGATCAGTTCCAGCAGGGCCCGCCCGTGGCGTCCCACGGTGCGTTCGTGCAGCCCGCGCAGCTGGCCCAGTTCGGCAGGGCTTGAGGGCATCATCCGCGCCAGGTCGGCCAGGGTGTCGTCCTTCATCAGCCGGCCGCGGGGCCGGTTCTCCGCCTGGGCGGTGCGCTCGCGCCACTCGGCCAGGGCCTGCAGCACCGCCAGCTGGCGGCCGCGCATCTTGTAGGCGGCCTTGACCCGGCGCCAGGCCAGCGGCGGGGGATTGGCGTAGAGGGCGGGGTCGGCCAGCTGGGCGAATTCGTCCTCCAGCCAGGCCAGGCGGCCGCGCTGTTCCAGCTCCTCGCGCAGGCGCAGGTAGAGCTGGCAGAGGTAGACCACGTCGTCGGCGGCGTAGCGCAGCTGGGCCTCGGAGAGCGGCCGCTGGGACCAGTCGGTGCGGGTGTGGGTCTTGGCCAGCTTGACCCCCAGGATCTCCGCCACCAGCGTGGCGTAGCCGGCCTGCTCCGGGAAGCCGAGCAGGGGCGCCGCCACCTGGGTGTCGAACAGTGGTGCCGGCGGTGTTCCCCGCAGCTGCCAGAAGATCTCCAGGTCCTGGCGCCCGGCGTGCATCACCTTGGTCACCGCCGGGTCGTAGATCACCTCCAGCAGGGGCTCCAGGTCGGGCAGGGCCAGGGGGTCGACGCAGGCCAGCAGCTCCGGCGTTCCCACCTGCAGCAGGCAGAGCTTGGGGTAGTAGGTGGTCTCGCGCAGGAACTCGGTATCCAGGGCGATCCACGGCGCGCCGCGCAGGCGCCCGGCGAAATCGGCCAGGGCCTCGGGCGTATCGATGTATTGCATGTCGTCGGCGGTTATCATGGCGCGCAGGATAACAGTCACGCCCGAAGCTGCCTACGCCGGCGACGGGCCTTCAGCGGGAGCGGACGATGGAGCCGATGGGACTGTGGACGAAGATCTTGCTCGGCGCGGTCGCCGTATTGGCGATCCTCTGGATGGGGCCGGGCGTCAAGCAGGCCCTGCGCGCCAGTGAGCAGGTCGAGGAGAAGGATTGGAAGGGCTTTCTGATCCCGATCCTGGTGGTGATCCTGTTCGTGGTGATGCTGATTCTGGCTGCCCGCGGCTGACATTTGCGCCCGGCCCGGGCCCTTCTCCCGCCCGAAGCCCCGGGCCACGCACCCGCCGTGCCGTTGCGCGGCCCCGTCCTGCCGTCGCGCCCCGTACTTGCGTCCCCGGCGTCCTCTGCTATGATTTAATCGTTCGTTTAATTCGAGGTGGCCATGGCCAGCAAGGGCGAGGCGGCGCCGCGGCTCGGGCGGCGCCCGGGCGCGGAGGGCGAGGCGGTACGCACGGCGCTGCTGGAGACGGCGCGGCGGCTGTTTGCCGAGCGCGGTTACCAGGCGGTGTCGGTGCGGGCGCTGGCCGCCGAGGCCGGGGTCAACGCGGCCATGATCCATTACTACTTCGGCAGCAAGGAGGGGCTCTACCTCGCGGTAATGCGCGAAGCGCTGGCGCCCACTCTGGAGCGCGTGGCCGGGCTGGCCACCGCCGGCCGCAGCGACCGCGAGGCCCTGGCCGAACTGCTCCAGGCCCACATGCGGTTGATGCAGCGGGAACGCTGGCTGATGCCGCTGGTGGCGCGCGAGGTACTGCTGCGGGAGGGCCCGTTGCAGGACGCCTTCGCCGACCAGATCGCGTCGCAGATGCTGGCGGGCCTGCGCAGCCTCACCGCCGAAACCCCGGCGGCCCGCGCCGGCCGGCCCGAGTTCGCCGCCCTGTCGGTGCTGGCGATGACCGTGTTTCCATTCCTTGCCAGCGCCCTGCTGGAGAAGGTCTTCAAGCTGGAGCCGGACGATGCCTTTGCCGCCGCGTGGAGCAAGCACGTCGCGCGCCTGGTGTTCAACACGCTCGAACCGCAGAGTAACGCCAAGACAAGGTCCAAACCATGAAAAAACGCCTCATACCCGTGGTGATAATCGTCGCCCTGGCCCTGCTCGCCGGCCTCTTCTGGCACCGCAGCAACGACGGCCCTGGCGGCGACCGGCTGACGCTATACGGCAATATCGACGTGCGTGTGGTGAACCTCGCCTTCGAGGTGAACGGGCGGTTAAAGGAGATGCTGGCGGCGGAGGGGGCGCGGGTCGCCGCAGGCCAGCCCTTGGCCCGTCTCGACACACAACGGCTCAATCTCGATCTGCAGTCGACGCGGGCCCGGGTGGCGGCGGCCCGGATCGAGGCGGCCAACGCCAAGCGCAACGCGGCGCGGCTGAGCGACCTGGCAAAACGGCACCTCGCCTCGCCCCGCGACATCGACGATGCCCGTGCCGCCGCCGAGGCCGCCGCGGCCCAGGTCCACGTTGCCGAGGCGGCCCAGGCGCTGGCAGAGAAGAATCTGGCCGACGCCGTGCTCACGGCGCCGGCCGCCGGCATCGTACAGAGCCGGATTCTCGAGCCGGGCGACATGGTCTCGCCCGACCGCCCGGTCTACACCCTGGCCATGAGTCAGCCCCTATGGGCGCGGATCTACATCGCCGAGCCGGATCTCGGCAAGGTCAAACCCGGCATGCCGGCGGTGGTCCACAGCGACAGCTACCCGGGCCAGGCCTACCGCGGCTGGATCGGCTACATCTCGCCGAGCGCCGAGTTCACGCCCAAGTCGGTGGAGACCACCGAGATCCGCGCCGACCTGGTCTACCAGGCGCGGGTCTACGTCTGCAACCCGCAGAACGAACTGCGCCAGGGCATGCCGGTGACGGTAACCCTTGACCTGAAGGCGGCGCCGGTGGCGGCACCGGGCTGCGGCGGCGCGGCGGGCGGCGCCAAGCAATGAGCGAAGCGGTGCTCAAGGCCGCGGGACTGCGCCGGGTCTTCAAGACCAAGCACGGGCCGGAAACCGCAATCGACAGCATCGACCTTGCGGTGCGCGGCGGCGCGGTGACCGGCCTCATCGGCCCCGAC
>CAZMMH010000177.1:0-5237 GCA_964567315.1 uncultured Gammaproteobacteria bacterium | reverse complement strand
CCGCGGCCTCCATCGGCAACCTGGCCGAGCTGGCCAACGACCTGCGCAAGTCGGTTTCCGACTTCAAGTTGCCGGAGGAGGAATAAGGCAAGGAATAGGGTGAAGCGCCTTGCAGGGCATGGTCGAAAATCACGGGCCCCTCTGGGCCGGGTTGCGTTCGCTGCCGGAGATGAGCGAGGGCCAGTTCCGCCGTTGGGCGGATCTGCTCGAGCGGCGTACCGGCATGAGCCTGCCCGAGGAGCGCCGTTCCTTCCTGGTCACCAACGTCGGCGCGCGCATGCGCGAGATCGGCTGCGAGGACTACGAGGAGTATTTCCAGCGCCTGCATTCAGGGGTGCTGGGTCACGTGGAGTGGGCCACCCTGGTGCACCGCCTCACCGTGCACGAGACCCGCTTCTATCGCCATCCCGCCTCGCTCGACTATCTGCGCCGGGCGTTTCTGCCCGACACTTTGGAGGGCTGCCCGCGGCCCTATCGGATCCAGGCCTGGAGCGTGGGTTGTGCCAGTGGCGAGGAGACCTACACACTGGCCATGCTCCTCGACCAGCGGCTGCGCGAGCTCGGTGCCAAGCCCTACGTCGCCGTTACAGGCACCGACATCAGTCTCGACGCCCTGGCCGCGGCGCGGCGCGGGGTCTATCACCCGCTACGGGTCGGCAGCCTGCCCGCCCACCTGTCCCAGCGCTACCTGGAAAAACTGCAGGACGGGCGCTACCGGGTCAACGTCGGCCTGCGCCGGCGGGTCTGCTTCGCCCAACTGAACATTCTCGATCTGGCCTCGGCGACGCTGGGCCCGATGGACATCATTTACTGCCAGAACGTGTTGATCTATTTCGATAAACTCCGGCGCCACCGAATCCTGGGGCAACTCGCCGCACGCCTGGCGCCCGGTGGGGTCCTGGTGCTGGGCTCCGGGGAGGCCGCGGGCTGGCGTGCCGAGGGTCTGCAGCGCGTCCAGCGACGCGGGGTTCTGGCGTATCGCAGGCCGCTGGCCGAGAGGGGGAGCGCATGACTGGCGGCACGGATGGCAGCGTCCTCGCATGGATCAAGCAGGAGCTGGACGCGACCCTCGGCGAGGCGCGCTCGGCCCTGGAGAGCTATGTCGAGGATCCGCAGGACGAGGCCCAGCTCGGCTTCTGCGCCACCCAACTGCACCAGGTGTTCGGCACCCTGCAGATGGTCGAACTGCACGGCGCCTCGATGCTGGCCGAGGAGATGGAGGCCCTGGCCGGCGCCTTGCGCGATCAGCCGGAACTGCGCAGGGACAAGGCCCTGGAGGCCCTGCTCGGCGCCCTGCTGCAGCTGCCGGACTATCTCGAACGGCTGGTGCAGGGCGGGCGTGACCTCCCCCTTGCCCTGCTGCCCATGGTCAACGACATGCGCGCGGCGCGCGGCGTCGAGCCGCTGGCCGAAAAGGGCATGTTCAGCCCCAACCTGGACGCCCTGGTGGAGCTTAAGGCCGGTGAGGTGGAGGCGGCCGGCGATGTGAGCCGGGCGCGCGAGTTCGCCCGCAAGTTCCGCCCCCTGTTCCAGCGTGGCCTGCTGGCCTGGATCCGCAATCAGGACCGACGCCGCGCGGTGGTCGAGATGGCGCGGGTGATCGCCGGCCTCGAACACGCTTCGGTGCTCGGCCCGGTGGTGCAGCTGTGGTGGCTCGGCGGCGCGCTGCTCGAGGCCCTCGCCACCGGCGCGCTGAAGCCCTCACCCTCCGTGCCCTCGCTGCTCGGAGACCTGGACCGCCAGATGCGGCGCCTGGTGGACGACGGCGAGGCGGCCCTGGCGGAGCGGCCGTCGCAGCCGCTGATCCGCAACCTGCTGTTCCATCTGGCCGAGGCGGCGCCCAAGGGCGAGCGGGTGGTTGTGGTCAAGGAGACCTTCGGCCTGGCCGCGCCCAGCGCGGACGAGGTCGAGGCCATGCGCGAAGGCCTCGGCGGGCGCAACCAGGCCCTGATGGAGACCGTCGGCGTCGCCCTCAAGGAGGATCTGGCGGCGCTCAAGGACACCCTGGACCTGTTCGTGCGTGGCGAGCGACGCGACCTCGACGGGCTGGGTCCCATGGCCGAGAGCCTCAAACGGGTCGCCGACACCTTCGGCATGCTGGGGGCCGGGCGCGCCCGTCAGATGCTCCAGGAGCAGGCCGCCGTGGCCCAGGCCATGGCGTCCGGCGAACGGCCGCTGGAGGACCAGTCGCTGCTGGATATGGCCGGCACCCTGCTCTACCTGGAGTCCTCGGTGGAGGATCAGCTGGCCGCCGGCGACGTCGGTCCCGCCGCCGAGGCGCGGGTGCCCAAGGCGGAGATGGTGGCGATCCGCAGCACCGTCCTGGGCGAGGCTTTGCAGACCCTGGCCCGGGCCCGCGAGGCGGTCAGCGCCTTCGTCGAGGACCACGAAACGAGCCGCGTGGTCGGTGAGCTGCCGACGCGCCTGGTGGAGGTGCGCGGCAGTCTGCTGATGCTCGGGCTTGCCCGTGAAGCGGCGGTGCTCGAGGCGATTCGCGCCTACGCCGCCAACGAACTGGTCGGTGCCGAGCAGGCGCCGGAAATGAGTGCCCAGGATCGCCTGGCCGACGCCATCGCCGCCCTCGAATATCACCTGGAGGCGGTGGCGGCCGAGCGGGCCCCGGCCCCCCGCCTGCTGGATCGGGCGGAGAACGCCCTCACCGCGCTGGGCTACCCGCCGGGGACTCACCGCGCCGCGGAAGAGGCGGCCGCGCCGCCGGAGGCCGCGGTACCTGCCCCCACCCGGGCGGCCCCCGCGCCGCTGCCGGTGTCGGCGGTCTTCGAACTCGCCGACGATCTGGATCCGGAGATTGCCGAGATCTTCGTCGAGGAGGCGGGCGACGAATTCCAGGTGATCAGCGAGTTGCTGCCGCGCTGGCTCGCCGATGCGGCCGACGAGGAGTCGCTCAAGACCATCCGCCGCTCCTTCCACACCCTGAAGGGCAGCGGCCGCCTGGTGGGCGCTCACCTGGTGGGCGAATTCGCCTGGGCGATCGAGAACATGCTCAACCGGGTGCTGGATCGCACCATCGAGGCCGGCCCCGCGGTGCACGCGCTGATGCAGGAGGCGGTCGAGGCCCTGGGCCAGCTGTTGGAACAGCTCAAGGGCGGCGCGGCGCCGAGCATCGACGTCAACCGTATCAGCGAGCAGGCCCACCGCCTGGCGGGGGCCGAGGCCGCTGGCGAAGCGGAGGTGGCCACCGAGGCTGCGGCCGCCACCGAAGCAGAGCTGCCGACGGAGGCGGCCGGCGCGGCCGGCGCGGCCGGGGCGCCGGCCATGGACCCGGTGCTGCTGGAGATCTTCACCGCCGAGTCGGCCACCCACCTGCAGACCATCGAGGAGTTTCTCGGCGCCTGCGGCGAACCCGGCAGTCCCTGCCACGCCAGTGAACCGCTGGCGCGCGCCCTGCACACCCTGCACGGCAGCGCCCGCATGGCTGGCGCCCTGCCGATCGCCGAGCTCAGCGGGCCGATCGAACAGTGCGTCAAGCTGATGCGGGCCGCCAACCTTTCCGGCAACGACGAATTCCGCTCCCTGCTGACGGAGATGGTCGCGGCGGTGCGCGGTCTGCTGACAGCGCTCGCCACGCCGGGCGTGCCCTGGCCCGATACCTCCGATCTGGTCGGCCGGATCGAGGCCCGCCACGCGCGCCTGGTGGCGGAGGCGGAAGCGGCCGAAGCGGCGGCGGCCGTTGCCACGGAGTCGCCGGCCGCCGGCGAGATCGCGGAGCCACAGCCACCGGCCGAGGCCGTCAGCGGGGCGCCGGAGGCGGCTGCCCCCGCCGCAGAGGGAGCCCCGGCCGAGGCCCACGACGACGAACTGCTGGGGATCTTCCTCGAGGAGGGGGCGGAGATTCTGGAGGTGGCCGACGGCGTCATCCACGACTGGCAGTCGGCGCCCGACAATCTGACCCTGGTCGAGCGCCTGCAGCGTGAACTGCACACCCTCAAGGGCGGTGCGCGCATGGCCGGCCTGAGCGCCATCGGCGATCTCAGCCACCTGCTGGAGAGTCTGCTCGAGGCCATCGCCGGCGAGCATCTGTCGAGCAGCCAGGCAGCATTGGAAACCACCCAGCGGGTGCTCGACCGCCTCCACGGCATGCTCGATCAGGCGGAGCGGCGCCAGCCGGTGGCCGCCGACGAGCCGTTGATGGCACGGGTCCAGGCCCTGCTCAGCGGTGAAGAGCCGGCGGAGCCCGAGGCCCCTGCCGAGGAGTTGGCGGCACCCGAGCCGGTGGAGGAGATCTCCCTTCCGCCGGTGGAGCTCCCCGAGGTCGTCGAAGAGCCCGCCGCCGAGGCGCCGGTGGTCGAGACGGCCGGCGAGGTCGAGGCCCCCGCGGAGGCGGAGGAGCAGGTGGATGCGGCGCGCGCCTTCAGCGCGATCGAGGGCGAGGAGCCGCTCGCCGGCCAGCGTCACGCGCATCACGAGGTGGTCCGGGTGCGCGCCGACATGCTCGACGACCTGGTCAACTTCGCCGGCGAGGTTTCCATCTACCGGGCGCGCTTGGAGCAGGAGGTGGGCACGGTCCACTTCAACCTGCTGGAGATGGCCCAGACCGCCGAGCGCCTGCGCGACCAGCTGCGCGACCTGGACAGGGAGACCGAGGCCCAGATCCAGTTCCGCTACGAACAGGCGGCCGAGGACGAACACTTCGAGTTCGATCCGCTTGAGATGGACCGCTACTCGCATATGCAGCAGTTGTCACGGGCCCTGGCCGAGACCGCCGCCGACCTGGCCAACCTGCAGCAGATCCTCGATCACAGCACCCGCGAGGCGGAGACCCTGCTGCTGCAGCAGTCGCGGGTGAACACCGAACTGCAGGAAGGGCTGATGCGCTCGCGCATGCTGCCCTTCTCCGGCCTGCTCTCGCGCCTGCGCCGGCTGATGCGCCAGACCGGCGACGAACTCGGCCGGCGCGCCGAGCTGCAGGTCGACGGGGCGGAAACGGAGCTGGACCGCAAGATCCTCGACCGCATCGTCGCGCCGCTCGAACACATGGTGCGCAACGCCGTGTTTCACGGGGTCGAGCCGCCGGAGGAGCGTCGGCGGCTGGGCAAGCCGGAGGTGGGCCGGGTTCATATCGGGCTCAGCCGCGAGGGCGGCGAGATCGTGCTGCGGGTGCACGACGACGGCCGCGGCATCGATCTCGCCGGGGTCCGTGCGCGGGCGGTCGAGCGCGGCCTGCTGGCGGCGGATGCCGAGGTCAGCGAGCCGCGCCTGCTGCAGTTCATCCTCGA
>CAZMMH010000176.1:0-5326 GCA_964567315.1 uncultured Gammaproteobacteria bacterium | reverse complement strand
CCTCCTTGTAGCGCCAGTGGGCGGCCACCCCGAGCTCGGCGTGCTTGTCCATTTCGAAGGTGCGGATCTGCACCTCCAGGTTCTTGCCGCGGGGCCCGACCACGGCGGTATGGATGGAACGGTAGTCGTTCTCCTTGGGGGTGGCGATGTAGTCGTCGAACTCCTTGGGGATGTGCGGCCACAGGGAGTGGACCACGCCGAGGGCGTGGTAGCAGTCGGCCACCGTGTCCACCAGGATGCGCACCGCACGCACGTCGTAGAGCTCGTGAAAGCCCACGTGCTTGCGCCGCATCTTTTTCCAGATGCTGAAGATGTGCTTGGGCCGGCCCTTGACGTCGGCGTGCACGCCGGCCTCGGCCAGCTCCCGCTCCAGGGTGCCGACCACGTCGCTGATGTAGCGCTCGCGGTCGACCCGGCGTTCGTCGAGAAAGCGGGCGATCTCCTTATAGCCCGCCGGTTCCAGGTAGCGGAAGGCCAAGTCCTCCAGCTCCCACTTGATGTGCCAGATACCGAGGCGGTTGGCCAGCGGCGCGTAGATGTCCATGGTCTCGCGGGCGATGCGCTGCTGACGCGCGTTGTCCAGGTGCTTGAGGGTGCGCATGTTGTGCAGGCGGTCGGCCAGCTTGATCAGCACCACCCGCACATCCTCGGCCATGGCCAGCAGCATCTTGCGCAGGCTCTCGGCCCGCACCACCTGGCGCCGCTCCTCGCCGGCGCGGTAGTCGCCGATCACGCGCATCTTGGTCACACCGTCCACCAGGCGGGCGACGCCCGCACCGCAGGCATCGGCGATCGCCTCCAGGGTCACGTCGGTGTCCTCAACCACGTCGTGCAGGATCGCCGCGGCGATGGACTCGGAATCCATATTGAGCCCGACCAGGATGTCGGCCACCGCGATGGCGTGGTTCAGGTAGGGCTCGCCCGAGGCGCGGGTCTGAGTCTCGTGGGCACAGGAGGCCTGTTCCAGGGCGCGGCGGATCACCGCCAGTTCTTCGGCGCTGCGCCCGCGACCGAGGGTCTGCAGCCAGGCCTCACGGCTGGCGGCGTGCTCGAGCGGGGCGTCCGGGACCTGGGTTTCTACGTATACCATGGCGAATGGAAAAGCGCGTCGCGTGCACAGTGGGATAGGATGAGCGTAACCCGCGTATCGCCGGTCGGCAACGCGCCTGTCACCTCCGTTGACGCACCGTGGCGGCGCAGGCTCGGGCGCAACGCACCAGGCCAGGGCGGCCACCACCCCTCCGGCCCGACAATCCGTTGCCGCGCACTGGAATAAAGCTTGCAGAGGCACCCATAGAGCACTGCCCGCGCACCGGGCACCACCCCCAACCGACGGAACGCACCATGCTGCACAACACACTGACCGTGATCCTCGCCGGGGGCGTCGGCAGCCGCCTGGCCCCGCTGACCAACGAACGCGCCAAGCCGGCGGTACCGTTCGGCGGCAAATACCGCATCATCGACTTCGTGCTGGCCAACTGCCTGCATTCGGGGCTGCGCAAGATACTGGTGCTGACCCAGTACAAGTCGCACTCCCTGCAGAAGCACCTGCGCGACGGCTGGTCGATCTTCAACCCGGAGCTGGGCGAATACATCACCCCGGTGCCGCCGCAGATGCGCAAGGGCGAGCGCTGGTACCAGGGCACCGCCGACGCCATCACCCAGAACCTCTACCTGCTGGAACGCAACGAGGCCGACCACGTGCTGGTGCTCTCTGCCGACCACATCTACCGCATGGACTACGGTGCGATGCTCCAGGCCCACCAGAAGCGCGGCGCCGAGGTCAGCGTCGCCTGCATGGAGGTGGGCCTCGACGAGGCGCGCGCCTTCGGCGTGGTCGACGTGGACGCGGAGGAGCGCATCACCGGCTTCGTCGAAAAGCCGAGCGAGCCGCCGACCATCCCCGGCAAGCCGGACACCGCCTTCGCCTCCATGGGCATCTACGTCTTCTCCAAGGCGCTGCTGATGCAACTGCTGGAGGAGGACCAGGCGCAGGCCGACTCCTCCCACGACTTCGGCAAGGACATCCTGCCGCGGATCATCGATCGGCGGCGGGTGATGGCCTACAACTTCGGCGGCGGCGCCGGCCGGGTCGAGCCGGACTGCTACTGGCGCGACGTGGGCACCCTGGACGCCTTCTACGCGGCCAACATGGACCTGCTCAAGCCGCTGCCGCCGCTCAACCTGTACCAGCCGGACTGGCCCATCCGCACCTTCCAGATGCAGACCCCGCCGGCGCGCACGGTACCGGGCGAGTCGGGCAACGAGGGCATCTTCATCAACTCCATCGTCTCCGGCGGCACCGTGATCGCCGGCGGCAGCGTGCAGCAGTCGATCCTCTTTCCCCAGGTATTCATCGGCGACGAGGCGGTGATCGAGGAATCGATCCTGTTCCAGGGGGTGCGGGTCGGCAAGCGGGTACGCATGAACCGCTGCATCGTCGACAAGGACGTGGTGATCCCCGACGGCGAGCGCATCGGCTACGACCGCGAGGGCGACGCGGCCCGCTTCAAGGTCTCGGAGCAGGGGATCGTGGTGATTCCGAAGGGCTACCGCTTCGAATCCTGAGCCGGTCGCGTTCAGGACGCCAACGCCGCCTCCACGGCACGCAGCAGCTCGGCCGGCGTCACCGCCTTGGCCACGTAGCCGGCCGCCCCAGGGCGAGACCCCGGGCGCCTTCCGCGTCGGCGGCGGTGCCGGTGACGAAGAGCACGGGAATCGCCGCGGTCGCCGGATCGTCCTTCAGCCGCCGGCACACCTCGTGTCCGTCCATCTCCGGCATCATCACGTCGAGCAGGAGCAGATCGGGCGGCGTGCCGGCCGCCGCGACCTTGAGGGCCGTTTCCCCGCTGGTGGCCGCCTTCACCCGATAACGCTCCCGCAGCAGCCCCCGCAGCAGGTCGATGTTGACCGGCGTGTCGTCGACCATCAACAGCGTCCTTTGTTCGTCCATGGGCTTGTCCCAACCGGGAGTTTGGCCGGAGCGGCCGTCACTTGCCGCCGTCATCGAGGCGCTTCTCGAGGGCCGCCAACGCCTCGGGCGCCGCTTTGAAGTCATACGCCACCAGCGCGCGACCGAGGCGGCGCAGGGTCGACGCCATACCCGCACGACCCCCTGCAGACCGTCGATCACCCCGCCGGCATCGGCGAAAAATGAGTGGACACCCAGGTTTCCCCGCAAAGGATCTCCCGGCAATACCCCTTGGCGCCCGTGCCTCCTGTCGGCGTTGCGTGGAGTCGTCCTCAGGTCGTGACGATCACCCGCTGGGCGTCGAGGCGCAAGGACGCGGATGCGACCGCCTTTTCGATCGCCTCGCGCTGCCGTACCAGGTAGTGCAGTTCCTCTTCGCGCACGTTCGGGTTGACCTGCCGCAGGGCCTGCATGCGGTCGATCTCCCGATCCAGGGTCTGGTGGATTCGCTGGCGGGCCTGCTCCAGCCGTTCGGGCACTTGGCGTTGCGCCAGTGTCTCGCCTACGCGGAGCAGTTCCCGCAGCTGCTGCCGATAGGCGCGGACGAGCTTCTTGGCCATGTCGGTGTCCACCGACTCGCCTTCCATCAGCAGGTGACCGTCGCTGAGCAGGCCGGCGAAGTCGCGCCCCTTTTCGTCGACCACCACCCGAATGCTGGAGGGGGGAAGGTAACGGCCGCCCTGCACGGCGTGGCTCGACGCGCTCTCCAGCACGAACAGACATTCGAGCAGCAGCGTGCCCGGCCGGATCTGCGGGTGTTTCAGCGACACGATGGCGGTGTTGCCGCGCTCGCCGCTCAGCACCATCTCCATGCCCCGCAGCACCAGGGGGTGTTCCCAGGTGAAAAACTCGATGTCCTCATTGGCCAGGGCGGTATCACGGTGACATGTGAAGGTCAGGCCGTCCTCCGGCAGGCCGGGATAGGGTTCCGCCATATAGGTGCCGGGGCGAATGATGTAGGCGTGTTCGCTGTGCTCCTCCATGTCGACGCCGAAGGCATCGAAGACCGATTCCAGGTATTCGAGCAGCGGGCCTTCGCCGGCGAGGGACTCGGTCCGTGCCCGTTCGCACAGGGCCTCAGCGCGCTGGGGGCGGCAGGAGCTGTATTCCAGCAGCCGGTCACGGCCGCGGTGCAGGGCCGCGGTCCTTTCGGCATGCAGCTGGCGGCCGGCCTCGATCAGGGCCGCCAACTCGGCGCGGTCGCCAGCGTCCGGCTGCAGCGCCTCGCGCAGCGCCGGCTCGAGCTGCGCGAAGACGCTGTGGCCGGCGGGGCAGGTCTGTTCGAAGGCGCCCAGCCCCTCGTGGTACCAGTGCAGCAGCACCGCCTGGGGACTGTTCTCCAGGTAGGGGACGTGGATATGCACGGTCTCGTCCTGGCCGATACGGTCGAGGCGGCCGATGCGCTGCTCCAGCAGGTCGGGATTGAGCGGCAGGTCGAACAAAACGAGATAGTGCGCGAACTGCAGGTTGCGCCCCTCCGATCCGATCTCCGAACAGATCAGCACCTGGCCGCCGTAGTCCCGGTCGGCAAAGAAGGCGGCGGAGCGGTCCCGCTCCAGCAGGCTCATCCCCTCGTGGAACAGGGCGGCCTGGATGCCGGCGGTGACCCGCAGCGCCTCGGCCAGGTCGCCGGCGGTCTCCATGCTGGCGGTGATGACGACCACCTTCTCCGGTCGCAATGCCTTGAGCGTGTCGACGAGCCAATCGACCCGGGGGTCGAGGCGCGTCCAGGAGGCCTGCTCCGCGCCGCACGTCGCCTGGTACAGCCGCTCCGGACAGAGCAGGCGCTGTGGGTCGCCGAAGTCCATGTCGCGGGCCGCGGCGAGGCATTCGGCATAGGCCGCGGGCAGCGGCAGCGGCGTGGCCGCCAGTTGCCGTTGGGGAAAGCCTTTGATCGCGGCGCGGGTGTTGCGAAACAGCACCCGTCCGGTGCCGTGGCGATCCAGCAGGTGCTCCACCAGCGCCTCACGGGCAGCCGCGACCGTCTCGGCATCGGCTGCGCCCAGGTCATCCAGCAGCGGCCGGTTGTCCCCCTCGTGCACGGTGCCGCGCAGGGTCTCCCAGGCCGCGTCACCAAGGGGCTCGCCGGCCAGCAGCGCCTGCACCGCCTGGGCAATCGGCTCGTAGGCCTGCTCCTCGGCGACGAAGCTATCGAAGTCGGGAAAGCGATCCGGGTCGAGCAGGCGCAGGCGGGCGAAGTGCGCCTCCTTGCCCAGCTGTTCCGGGGTGGCGGTGAGCAGCAGCACGCCCGCGGTGCGGGCGGCCAGCTGTTCGATGGCGCGGTATTGGGGACTGGCCGCTTGGGGCGTCCACGCCAGGTGGTGCGCCTCGTCGACCACCAGCAGGTCCCAGTCG
>CAZMMH010000175.1:0-5338 GCA_964567315.1 uncultured Gammaproteobacteria bacterium | reverse complement strand
CCATGGAGATCATCGACGAGCTGGAGCCGGTCAAGCGCGGCGTCTACGCCGGCGCGGTCGGCTACATCGCCTGGAACGGCAACATGGATACCGCCATCGCCATTCGCACCGCGGTGATCAAGGACCAGACCCTGCACATCCAGGCCGGCGCCGGTATCGTCTACGATTCGGTGCCGCGCAACGAGTGGGACGAGACCATGAACAAGGGGCGGGCGGTGTTCCGCGCCGTGGCCATGGCCGAGGCGGGGCTCGACGGAGCGCATCGCTGACGCACTTGCGGCTTGACCCGTGCGGATGGAACAATGGCCCTTCCCATAGGTAGAAGTCCCGGGTTTCGGGGCGACGGCATGGACGCTGGGTAACGGCGTCCGCGCCAGCAGGTGTAACGGCATGACCCAGGATTCCACCGTCAACGGTGAATGCTGTCCCCTCGACAGCGCCCAGTTTTCCGACCTGGACGCCGCCGAGCAGGAACAGATCCTCCATCTCCAGCAGGACATTCTCGAGCGGGTCGCCCTCGGCCACGACTACCGCGAGGTTCTCGATCAGCTCTGCCGCATGGCCGAGGCCCTGGTGCCCAAGGCGGTGGCCTCGATCATGCTGTTGGACGAGGCACGCGACCACCTCGACGTGCTGGCCGCGCCCAACGTCGCCGTTGAGGGCGTGCAGGCCCTCAACGGCCTGCGTCCCGGGCCCGGGGCCGGTTCCTGCGGCAACGTCATCTACCGCCAGGAGGCGGTATTCGTCACCAACACCCTTACCGATCCGCGCTGGCAGGACATCCGCCTGCTGGCGCGCAACCTGGGCCTGGGGGCCTGCTGGTCGGTGCCCGTGCGCGCCGCCGGCGACGCCGTCGTCGGCACCTTCGCGCTCTCCAGTTTCGAGGAACGGGCGCCGACCACCTTCCACCGCCGGCTGCTGGCAATCGGTGCCCACGTGGTGGGTATCGTGCTGCAGCGCGAGGCCCAGGAGGCGCAATTGCGCGAGAATCGCCAGCGCCTGCTGCTCGCCGCCGTCACCTTCGACCAGGCGGCCGAGGGCATCGTCATCACCGATCGCCACAACCGCGTGCTGGAGGTCAACCGTGCCTTCAGCGAGATCTCCGGCTACGCCCCGGAGGAGATCATCGGCCGCGATCCCGGCTTTCTCTCCTCCGGGCGGCACGGCAGCGCCTTCTACGAGGCGATGTGGGTCGCCCTCGGGCGCAGCGGCCACTGGCAGGGTGAGGTCTGGAACAAGCGCAAGTCGGGCGAGGCGTTTCCCCAATGGATGAGCATCAGCGTCATCCGTGACGCCGATGGCGAATTGAGCAACTACCTGGCGGTCTTTTCCGACCTCACCCAGTTGCGGGAGAGCCAGCGCCAGCTGGAATACATGGCCTATCACGATCCGCTCACCGGGCTGGCCAATCGCAACCTGCTGTTCGACCGCATCGGCCACGCGGCCGAGCTGGTCAGGCGCCGCGGCGGGCAGCTGGCGGTGTTGCTGCTCGATCTCGACCGGTTCAAGAACCTCAACGACAGCCACGGCCATGCGGTGGGCGACGAGGTGCTGCGCCGGGTGGCCGAGCGGCTGCGCGGCGCCCTCGGCACCGGCGATACCCTGGCCCGCATCGGCGGCGACGAATTCGTGGTGCTGAGCGAAGGGCTGGCGACCCCGGAGGCGGTGCTGACCCTGGCGGAACGGCTGCTGGAGGGGCTGGCCGAACCGCTCGCCGTGGCCGGAGAGCGCTTCGTCCTGCGCGGCAGCATCGGTATCAGTCTCTATCCCCAGGACGGCGGGGACGCCGAGACCCTGCTCAAGCACGCCGACACCGCCCTCTATTCGGCCAAGAGCGCGGGCCGCAACCAGGCGGCGTTCTATCGCCCCGAGCTGACCCGGCGTGCGCAGCAGAGCCTGCAGATCGAGAACGCGCTGCATCAGGCGATAGAGCGCGAGGAGTTCGTCGTCCATTACCAGCCGAAGTTCGCGGCCGACGGCCGGCGCCTGACGGGGGCCGAGGCCCTGGTGCGCTGGTACCACCCGGAGCTGGGCATGGTATCGCCGGGCGAGTTCATTCCGGTGGCCGAGGAGTCCGGATTGATCGTGCCCATCGACGAATGGGTCACCGCCACCGCCTGCCGCCAGCTGGCGGCCTGGTTGGAGCTGCCGGTGGCGCCGTTCTCGATCTCCATCAACCTCTCCGCCCGCCACCTCACCGAGGCCGCGGTGCGGCGCCTGATCGACATCATCGAAGAGAGCGGGGCGCCGGCGGAGCGGGTGGAGCTGGAACTCACGGAGACCCACCTGATGCAGCAGCCGGAGGAGTCGGAGCGGCTGTTGCGCCTGCTTCACGGCGTCGGTTTCCGCCTGGCCATCGACGATTTCGGCAGCGGTTACTCGTCGCTGGCCTACCTCAAGCGCTTCCGGGTCGACACCCTGAAGATCGACCAGACCCTGGTGCGCGACATCGAGAGCGACGCCAACGACCTCGCCATCGCCCGCACCGCCGTCGCCATCGGCCACAGCCTGGAGCTGAAGGTGGTCGCCGAGGGGGTGGAGACCGAGGGTCAGATGCAGTTGCTGGTGGATGGCGGCTGCGACGAACTGCAGGGCTTCCTGCTCGCCCGGCCGCTGCCGGCGGAGGAGTTCGAGCGGCTGCTGCGGGGCACCGAGTGACCACGGTCGCGTGTTAATATCTGCTCCCTGCTCCCCCTCTCAACCATGGATGCGGCTGCCATGCTGCTGATGATCGACAATTACGACTCCTTCACCTTCAACCTGGTGCAGTATTTCGGTGAGCTGGGGGCGGAGGTGGTCGTGCACCGCAACGACCAGATCGGCGTCGAGGAGATCGAGCGCCTGGCCCCGGAGCGCATCGTCATCTCCCCCGGCCCCTGCACGCCCAATGAGGCCGGCGTCTCCCTGGAGGTGATCCGTCACTTCGCCGGGCGGGTGCCGGTTCTCGGCGTCTGTCTCGGCCACCAGAGCATCGGCCAGGCCTTCGGCGGCCGGGTGGTGCACGCGCGCGAGATCATGCACGGCAAGACCTCGCTGATTCACCACAACGGCGTCGGCGTGTTCGAGGGGTTGGAGAATCCCTTCGAGGCGACCCGCTACCACTCCCTGGTGATCGAGCAGGCGAGTCTGCCCGAATGCCTGGAGCTTACCGCCTGGACCGAGACCGCCGAGGGCGGGGTGGACGAGATCATGGGCGTGCGCCACCGCGACTACATGGTCGAGGGGGTGCAGTTCCACCCGGAGTCGATCCTCACCCGCCACGGCCACGACCTGCTGGCCAATTTCCTGCACCAGCAGGACGGTCGCCGCGCCGCCTGAGCCCCCGTTGAACGACGCCGTTCCCTCAGCGCCCCGCCGCGGGTTGCCGTTGGTGGTGGGCCTGATGCTGATGCTCGGCCCGTTCAGCATCGACACCTACCTGCCGGCGTTTCCCGATATCGAGGCCGAGTTCGGCGTCAGCCGCGCGGCCCTCAGCCAGACCCTGGCGGTCTACCTGATCGCCTTCGCCGCCACCACCCTGGTCTGGGGACCGCTGGCCGACAGCCTCGGCCGGCGCCGGGTGGTGCTGGCGACCCTCGCCACCTACGTGGCCGCCTCCATCGGCTGCGCCCTCGCCCCCAGCTTCGACGCGCTGCTGCTAATGCGCCTGCTCCAGGGGCTGGTGGCCAGCGGCGGCATGGTGATCGGTCGGGCGATGATCCGCGACGTCTACCACGGTCCCCACGCCCAGCGGGTGATGTCCCTGGTGATGCTGGTGTTCGCCCTGGCACCGGCGGTGGCGCCGGTGATCGGCGGTTGGCTGCACGCCCTTGCCGGCTGGCGCGCGGTGTTTTGGTTTCTCGCCGGCCACGGCCTCTTCGTTCTGTTGCTGGCGGCTGTGATGCTGCGGGAGACCCTGTCACCGGACGATCGTCAGTCCCTGCATCCGCGCCACCTGCTCGCCGGCTACGCCCGTGCCCTGGCCCACCGCCGGTTCATCGCCCTGGTTCTCGCCATCGCGCTCTGGTTCGGCGGAATGTTCCTCTACATCGCCGGGGCGCCGAGCGTGATCTTCGAGCAGCTCGGCCTCGGGGCGCAGAGTTTCGCCGTGCAGTTCGTGCCCATGGTCGTCGGCCTGATGCTGGGCTCGGCCACTGCCGCGCGTTTTGCCCACCGCTGGCCGCCGGCGCGCACCATCGACACCGCCTTGGCGCTGATGGGTCTGGCCGCCGCCGCCAACCTGCTGCAGGCCCTGCTGCTGCCGCCGGCGCCGTGGAACGTGATCGCGCCGCTGGTGCTGTATGCGTTCGGCGTGGCCCTGGCCATGCCCAGCCTGACCGTGCTGGCCCTGGACTGCTTTCCCCGCGCCCGTGGCCTGGCCTCGGCGGTGCAGGGCTTTGTGCAGATGGGCAGCAACGCCCTGGTGGCCGCCGCGCTGGTGCCCCTTGTGGCTGCCGGGGCGGCGGGCGGGGTGGTCGGGTTCGCCGTGGCTCAGGCGCTGCTGTTGCTGCTGGCCTGGCGCAGCTGGCGCCGCGCCGTGCGCCTTGACCCCCCCGGTTAGGCTCGCCACAATCGCTCCTTGCCTTTCCGGCGTACTTCAAAAGGCCAACAATTCATGGACATGCAGCAAGCCATCGGCGCCGTGACGGAACGGCGCGACCTGAGCGCCGAGGAAATGCGGGCGGTGATGCGTCTGATCATGACCGGCCAGGCGACCCCGGCCCAGATCGGCGGTTTCCTCATCGGCCTGCGCATGAAGGGCGAGACGGTGGACGAGATCGCCGCCGCCGCCGAGGTGATGCGGGCGCTGGCCACCGGGGTCGAGGTGCCGGGCGAACACGTGGTGGACATCGTCGGCACCGGCGGCGACGGCTCCAATACCTTCAACATCTCCACCGCCAGCACCTTCGTGGTGGCCGCGGCCGGCGGCCGGGTGGCCAAACACGGCAACCGCTCCATCTCCTCCAAGTCGGGTGCCGCCGACCTGTTGGAGGCGGCCGGGGTCAACCTCGAGTTGAGTCCGGAGCAGGTGGCCCGCTGCGTCGACGAGGTGGGGGTCGGCTTCATGTTCGCGCCGCGCCACCACGGGGCGATGAAGCATGCGATCGGCCCGCGTAAGGAGATGGGCGTACGCACCATCTTCAATGTGCTCGGTCCTCTCACCAATCCGGCCGGGGCACCGAATCAGCTGCTCGGCGTCTACAGTGACGCCCTGGTGGCGCCCATCGCCGAGGTGATGGGCAAGCTGGGCAGCCGCCACGTGATGGTGGTCCACTCCGCCGACGGCATGGACGAGATCAGCATCGGCGCGGCCACCCGGGTGGCCGAGTTGCTGGACGGCGAGATCCGCAGCTACAGC
>CAZMMH010000174.1:0-5367 GCA_964567315.1 uncultured Gammaproteobacteria bacterium | reverse complement strand
GCAGCCGGCGGCTGAAGCGCAGGATCGCCCAGATCGCCACCGCCAGGCCGGCGGCGCCGGCCGCCACGCCGCCCACCAGCCAGCCCTGATCGCCGGGTGCGGTCTGCAGCCAGAGGGTTTCGTAGAAGAGGATGGTCTCGAACACCTCGCGGTAGACGGCGAGGAAGGAGATCGCCACCAGGGTCCACAGCGAGCCGCCGGAGAGCGCGCCGTTGAGCTTGTCGTGGAGAAAGGCCTTCCAGGCGCGGGCGTTGGAATTGCGGTGCAACCAGTAACCCACGTAGACCAGCATCACCGCCGCCACCAGGGCCGCCACCCCCTCGGTCATCTCCCGGTTGGCGCCGCTGATGGTGATGTAGCGGTCGGCGACGAACCAGGTCAGACCGCCGAGGGCGAGGGCGGAGATCCAACCGGCGTGGACCCAGCGCAGGGCGTCGCGGCGTTCGGTCTTGACCAGGAAGGCGATGATCGCGGCCAGCACCAGCACCGCTTCTACCCCCTCGCGCAGGAGGATGATGAAGGCGCTGGTGGCTCCGGCGATCGGCGACAGGCCGCCATTGCCGGTTCTTTCGGCGGCCTCGTGCAGCAGCAACTCCAGCGCCCCCGCCTCCTTGGCCACCGTGGCCGCGTCGGCCCCGGAACGCACCAGGTTGCGGAAGGCGCCCATGCGCGCCTCGGCCTGCTCCTTGAACGCATGATCGACCACGTCCAGCGCCGGCTCCATCGGCTCGAAGCCCTGCAGGTAGGCGGCCACGGCGGCCGCATAGGCGGCGTCGCGGTGGCCGGCGCGTACGTCGCGCACGCTCTCCCGCAGCTTGGCGACACCCGCCGCCACCGGCCCCTGATCGCCGGCGACGGCCGCCGGATGTTGGCGCAGGTAGGCAAGCACCGCCACCTGCTTGGCACCGCCCTCGGCCGCGGCCTCGGCGGGTGTAACGGCGGTCAGCGCGGCCAGGTCGGGGAAGCGGTCGTGGAAACGCCCCTCACGCCACAACGCCTTGCCCTGTGCGGCGGCGCCCCGAGGGGCGGCGAAACGGGTGACGTAGAAGGCCAGGGCCCAGCGCTGGGCGTCGCTCAGCTCGCTGAAGGCGCGCATCGCGGTGTCCGGCACGCCCAGGGTGATGGTGCCGTAGAGGCCGTAGACGCTGCGCCGGGTCTGGCGCGAGGCGTCGTGAAAATCGATTGGTGGCGGGTTCAGGCGTGCTGCGGCAGGGCCGTCGCCGCGTCCCTCGGCACCGTGACAGGCGGCGCAGTTTTCCTTGAACAGGGTGGCCGCGCGGGCCACCGGCGGTGCGGCGGAGGGGGTCACCCGCAACCGGTAGACGCTGACCAACTGGCCGGCGATGGTGCGGGTCATGGCGGTGACCTCCCTGGCCGGCGCCTTGTTGGCGACGGCGCCCGCCAGGTGCGCGGCCGCGGCGCGGATTTCGGCGCTGCCCTGCCGTTGCGGCAGACGGGCGGCCAGGTCCCGCACCCGGCCGGCGAACTCCTGCTGTTCGGCGAATTCCGAGGCGCTCAAGGCCTTGCCGTCGGCGACGGCACCCGAGTAGTCGACGCCGATGTAATCCAGCATGTGCAGGATTGCCTGGGCGTCGGACTTCATGTCCGCCGCTGCCGGCCAGGCTGCAAGCCACAGCAGCGGGAAGAGGATGAGAGAAAACACACCTAACGACCGCATGACCATTCTCCGAGTAAACGCGAACCATTCGCATTTGCAACAAAGATAATTCAGGCCGGCGGCCGTTGCAAGAGGGGGCTGTCATGCCGCGGTAACCGCCGAGGGTTACTTAAGGGGAATGGATGACCGCACCGACCGCCTCCGTCCACCGGACGACACCGACACCCTGCCTTCGCTACGCGCCGAACTCACCTCGTTGCGGGAGCGGGTGCGGGACAACGGCCGCGCGCGCCTGGAGGGGACGCGGAGCAAGCCGCCGCTTGGCGGCTTCGGCCCCAGCGCACAGAACCTGGCCCAGTATCTCGCCCTGCGGCGCTTCGAACTGCGCCCCCTGCAGGACCGGCTGGCGGCCTTCGGCCTCTCCTCCCTGGGTCGCATCGAAGGCGAGGTCTTGAGCAGCCTGGACCGGGTGCTGCGCCTGCTCGACCTGGCCACGGGCAACCCGCCGCGGGCGGGCAGCGGCGAGGAGTCGCCGGCAAACTGCCTGGAGGCCAACAGCGACGTGCTCTTCGGTGACCTGCCGAAGGAGCGTCCGGCCCGCATCATGGTAACCCTGCCGGCCGAGGCCGCCTGGAACGGCGAACTGCTACACGAATTCCTGGAACAGGGGATGGACTGCGCGCGCATCGACTGCGGCGAAGACAACGCCGCCGTTTGGCAGGCGATGCTGGAAAACCTGCGCCATGCCGAGGCCCGCAGCGGCCGCCGCTGCCGGGTGCTGATGGATCTGGGTGGCCACCGTATCCGCACCGGTCCGGTACAGTCGGCGCCCGCCGTGCGCCACATCAAGGTGGCCAAGGACCCCTACGGTCGGGTGGTGGGCCCGGCCCGGCTGCTGTTGGTCCGCGAAGGCACGGCGGAGAGCGCCTTGCCGGAAGGCATCGACTTCCGCCTCACCCTGCCGGCCGCACTGTACGACGGCATTGGCGCCGGCGACCGCCTGCGCTTCACCGACGTCCGCAGCAAGGAGCGTCAGCTGGACATCGTGGAAGGCAGCGCGGCGGCGGGCTGGCTGGCCCAATGTGACCGGGGGGCCTACCTCTCGGCAGAAACGCGTCTGGCCTGGCAGCAGCGGGGCGCCGACGGCGACTACCGCGAGGCGGGCGAATTCAGTCCGCTACCGTTCGCGGGCGACCCGTATCAGATACGCCTGTTCGAGGACGACCACCTGCTGCTCACCCGTGACATGCAGCCGGGGCACCCGGCGGAATACAACGAGAACGGCAACCTGCTCGCCCCCGCACGCATCGGCTGCAGCCACCCGGGAATCATTGAGGCGCTGCAGCTGGACGACCCGGTCTGGTTCGACGACGGCAAGCTGGGCGCGCTGGTGGAATCGCTCTCCGGCAACGGTGCCATGCTGCGCGTCACCCACGCCCCGCCCAAGGGGCTGCGCCTGCGGGCAGGGCGCCCGATCAGCTTTCCGCGCACCCGCCGGGTGCTGCCGCCCCTGTCGGATCAGGACCTGAGCGACCTCGACTTCATCTGCCGCCACGCCGACCTGGTGGGCTGCGCCTTCGTCGAATCCGCCGACGATATGGGCCTGCTGCTGCGTGAGCTGGAGGCGCGCGACGGCGACACGCTGCCGGTGGTGGTGCGGATAGAGACCGATCGGGGCGTGCGCAACCTGCCGGAACTGCTGCTGGCGGGACTCGGCCGGCACCCCCTGGGAGTGATGGTTGCCCGCGGCGACCTGGCGGTGGACCTGGGCTCCCTGCGGGTGGCCGAGATCCAGGAGGAGATCCTCTGGCTCTGTGAGGCCGCCCACGTGCCGGTGATCTGGGCCGCCGAGTCCCTGGAGCGGGCGGCACGCAAGGGGGTGCAGGAGGCGCGGCCGCAGCTGGCCGATGCGGCCATGGGGCTGCGTGCCGAATGTGTCATGCTGGACCGCGGCCGCTATGCCGCCGACGCCGTGCACGCCCTGAGCAACCTGCTGATCCGCATGCAGGACCACCAGCGCAAGCGGCCCATACGCCTGCGCGCCCTGCACTGGTAGCGCCGCCCACGGGGTCTTGCGGCGGGCGCCGCGCGCCCGTAGCTTTGCCTCATGCCCGCCACCGCAACCGCCGCCGACTGGTTCGTCTACATCCTGCGCTGCAGTGACGGCAGCCTCTACACCGGCATCGCCCGCGACCTGCGGCGCCGCCTGGCCGAACACAATGCCGGCCCGCGCGGGGCCCGCTACACCCGCAGCCGGCGGCCGGTGACCCTGGTCTACAGCGAGGCCGCCGCCAGCCGCTCCGCCGCCCTGAAACGGGAAATCGCCCTCAAGCGCCTCTCCCCCGCCGCCAAGCGGCGCCTGATCGACGCAGCCTGAACAAACAAACCCCCGCAGCAGATTTCGGGCTTGCAATTGAACGATGTTCATTTATGCTTTGCGATAAATCTGAACGATGTTCAATAAATCCAGGGGCAAGCAATGGCACGCCGTAGCGAGCATAGCCGGGAGGAACTGCAGCGGATGGCCCTGGAGGCCGCCGCCGCCATCGTCGAGCGCGAGGGGGCCGCGGCCCTCACCGCACGCAAGCTGGCGACGGCCATTGGCTACACGGTGGGCACCCTCTATCTGGTATTCCGCAACCTCGACGACCTGATCCTGCAGGTCAATGCCGCCACCCTCGACGCACTGTACCGGGAGATGGCCGCGGCCAGCGGCCGCTGCCGCAAGCCCCAGCGCTGCGTGGAGGCCTTGGCCGGCGCCTACATCGACTACGCCGCGGCGCATCCCCACCGCTGGCGCCTGGTGTTTGACCACCACCTGCCGGCCGAAGTGAGCATGCCGAATGAATATGGGGAGCGGATCGCACGCATCTTCGGCCTGCTGGAGGAGGCCCTTTCGGCCCTGCTGGACGGCGCCAGTCCGGCGGCGGTGCACCAGGCGGCCAGCGTGCTCTGGGCCGGGGTCCACGGTATATGCGTGCTCAGTCTCGACGACAAGCTCGCCGTTGCCGGCGGCGGGACCTCGGCCCACGCCCTGGCCACCTCACTGGTGAACAACTACCTGGCCGGCCTGGCCCGCTGAGGAGAAACGGATATGCTCAAGCTGCTCAAGAACCTGGCGCGCCGGCTGGTGAAACGCCTCTACCGTGTGGAAGTCCACGGCCTGAAACACTACGAAGCGGCCGGCGAGCGGGTACTGATCGTCGCCAACCACACCTCCTTCCTGGATGCCGCCCTGCTCGCTCTGTTCCTGCCCGGCCGTCCCACCTTCGCGGTCAACACCGAGGTGGCGAAGAGCCGGCTGTGGGGGCCGTTCATGCGCTTCGCCACCATCTTCACCATGGACCCGACCAACCCGCTGTCACTGAAATCCCTGATCCACTACCTGCGCCAGAACCACCGCGCGGTGATCTTCCCCGAGGGGCGGATCACCGTCACCGGCTCGCTGATGAAGATCTACGACGGCCCGGGCATGGTCGCCGACCACTCCGGGGCCAAGGTGCTGCCCGTGCGCATCGACGGTGCCCAGTACACCCCCTTCTCGCGCCTGCGCGGACGGATCCGCCTGCGGCTTTTCCCCAAGATCATCCTCACCGTGTTGCCGGCGCGCCGCCTCGACCCGCCGCCGGCGATGCGCGGCCGGGCCCGGCGCAAGTACGCCGGCAAGCTGCTCACCGACTTGATGACCGAAATGATGTTCGTCACCGGCGCCAGCGAGCGGACCCTGTTCGAGGCCGTGATCGACGCGG
>CAZMMH010000173.1:0-5385 GCA_964567315.1 uncultured Gammaproteobacteria bacterium | reverse complement strand
GCAGCTTCGTCCGCGACCTGGTCAGCGACGCCGAGGACGCCGCCATCGTCAGCGCGGTGATCAGCCTCGCCCACAATCTCGGCCTGGGGGTGGTCGCGGAGGGCGTCGAGAACGTTGAACAGCTGGCGGCCCTGGCCGAGCGCGGCTGCGACATCATTCAGGGTTTCCTCTTCCACCGCCCGCTGCCGGCCAACGAATTCGGCGCCTGCATCGGTGCCGGCCGGCTCGAGCCGCAACGCTGAGGCGGCTTTGCCTCGACCGCGGATTGCGGGCATCATCAGGCGGGGATTTCTGGGGGAAACGGATGCACGGCACACTGTGGCTGGTGTTGCTCGTCCTGCTCGGCGGGACGATGTTCCTGTACAACCGCCTGGTCGCCGATCGCCACCGGGTGGCCGCGGCCTGGAGCGACATCGGCGTGCAGCTGAAGCGGCGCCATGACCTGCTCCCCAAGCTGGTGGAGGCGGTGCGCCGCTACGCCGCCTATGAGCAGTCCACCCTCTCCGCGCTGATCGAGCTGCGCGGGCGCAGCCAGGCAGCCGACCGCCCTGCGGACAAGGCCCGCCTGGAGCAGGCCCTGGGCGGTGGCATCCGCCGCCTGATCGCACTGGCCGAGGACTACCCCGAGCTCAAGGCGGACCGCGGCTTCCTCGACCTGCAGCAGCAGCTGAGCGCGATCGAGGACCAGATCCAGTACGCCCGCCGCTTCTACAACGGCGCGGTGCGCATCTTCAACACCCGCATCGACAGCTTCCCCGACCTGCTGGTCGCCCGCCTCGCCGGCTACCGCCCGGCGGATTATTTCGAACTCGACCCCGCCGAATCCCAGCCCCCGGAGTTGCTGCCGTGAGATTCCTGCTTGCCGCCTGCCTGCTGTTGCTGCTGCCGTTCCAGACCTTCGCCGACGAACGCATTCTCGACTACCAGTCCGCCATCACCGTGCTGCCGGACGCCGGCATGCTGGTCAGCGAGACGATCCGGGTGCGGGCCGAAGGCCGGGCGATCCGCCACGGCATCTACCGCGACTTCCCCACCGATTACCGCGACCGCTTCGGCAACCGCTTCCGGGTCGCCTTCCAGGTCGTCGGCGCCGAGCGCGACGGCCACGCCGAGCCCTACCACAGCAAACGCATCGGCAACGGCGTGCGAGTCTACCTGGGCGCCAGCAACCGTCTGCTGCCGAGGGGCGAACACACTTACGTGATCCGTTACCGCACCGACCGTCAGCTGGGCTACTTCGCGGACCATGACGAGCTCTACTGGAACGTCACCGGCAACGGCTGGGCCTTCCCCATCGACCACGTTGAGGCCAGCGTCCACCTGCCCGCCGCGGTGCCGGCGGCAGCCATCCACGGTGAGGCCTACACCGGCCGTCAGGGGGCGCGCGGACACGCCTGGCGCAGCTGGCAGGAGGGCGCGGTGCTGCACTTCGAAACCACCGCGCCTCTGGCAGGACACGAGGGACTGACCATCGTCGCCAGCTGGCCCAAGGGCTACGTGCATCAGCCCGATACCCGGGAGCGCCTGGGCCGGCTGCTGGCCGACAACCGCCACCTGTTCGCCGGCGGCGCCGGCCTGCTCCTGCTCTACGCGTTCTACCTGCTGGTGTGGTGGCGACTGGGGCGCGACCCGGCACCGGGCAACATCATCCCCCTCTATACCCCGCCGGAGGAGCATTCGCCGGCCTCCCTGCGCTATCTGCGGCGCATGGGCTACGACAACAAGACCTTCGCCACTGCCCTGGTGGGGCTGGCGGTGAAGGGGGCGCTGCTGCTGGAGCAGCGTGGCGACAAGTACGTGGCCACCCGGCGCAACAAACGGGTGCAGATGGGTCCCGGCGAGCAGGCGCTGATGGGGCGGCTGTTCGCCCACCGCGACGAAATCGTCTTCGAGCAGGCAAACCACACCACCATCGGCGCCGCCCGCAGCGCCCACCGCCGCGCCCTCGCGCGCCACTACGAGAAGCGCTATTTCGTCGGCAACGGCCTCTGGCTGCTGCCGGGTATCCTGATCACCCTCGCCGTGCTCGCCGTCACCGTGGCCCTGATACCCGATGCGGCACGGCGGGCCACCGCGGCCTTCATGGCCTTCTGGCTCTCGGGCTGGAGCGTGGGCGTGAGCTTCCTGGGCATCATGGTGTTCAAGGCCTGGAAAGCGGCCCGCAGCGGCGGCGGCTACGGCGGCGCGGTGTTCATTTCGCTGTTCGCCCTGCCGTTCCTGTTCGGCGAGTTCGCCGGCATCGGCGTGCTCGGCAGCCAGGGCGGCATCGCCCTGGTGCCGATCCTGCTCCTTGCGGTGGCTGCCAACGTGCTGTTCTACCAACTGCTCAAGGCGCCGACCCTGGCCGGGCGCCGGCTGCTCGACCGGGTCGATGGCTTCCGCCTCTACCTGGAGGTGGCCGAGGGCGACGAACTGAAGCTGGCCGGCGGTCCGCGCAAGACCCCGGCATTGTTCGAGCAGTACCTGCCCTACGCCATGGCCCTCGACCTGGAACAGCATTGGGCGGAACGCTTCACCGAGGTATTCGCCGCGGCGCAACGCAGCGGGCAGCCGTATACGCCGGCCTGGTATCACGGCGGCAACTGGAATCCGGCACAGCTGGGCGCCTTCGGTGCCTCCCTCGGCGGTGCGCTGACCTCCGCGATCAGCTCCTCGGCCACGGCCCCCGGCTCCAGCTCCGGCGGCGGGGGCGGCGGCTCGTCGGGCGGCGGGGGCGGCGGCGGCGGGGGCGGCGGCTGGTAAGGCCTCAGGCCGAAAGGCGCCAGCCGAGCCAGGCGGCCGCGGCCAGCAACAGCAACATCCCCAGCAGGGCCCGACGCCGCCCCGGCAGGCGGCCGATCACCGCCAGCTCGCGGGCATAGGCCGGCGGCACCTTGCGCACCCGTCGGACCAGGCTTTCCCAGGCCTCGCCCAGCGCCTCGGGTACGGGCCGCTTGCCCCAGGCCTGCTTGAGCGCGCGCACGTCGGCAGGCAGCCACACCGCCTCCGGCTTGCCCTTGGGGAAGCGGCTGCCGTGGGCGAACAGGACCCGCGCCTGCACCGGCGCGCCAGGCAGCTGCAGCCGCACCGCCTGGGCCGCAGTCTCCGCGGCCGGCAGCGGGTTGGGGAACTTGTAGCTGCGCGCATCGATCACGTTGGCCCACTGATCCATGCCCTCGCCGGCAAAGATCACCCCGTGGGTCCGCTGGATACCGAAGACGAAGATCCCGTCGGGGGTGAGCACGGCATGGTCGATGAAGGCCAGGCTGTCCATGCCATCATCCAGCATCACGTCGTGAATACGCCGGCGACCGAGACACCCGAGGGTGAGGCGGATGCGCCGTTCCGCCAGCCAACGACTCAACTGCAGCCGCAACAGCCACAGCGCAAACAGCACGAGCAGGGCCGCAGCGCCCCAGGTCAAGGTCGCGGCACCACCGGGCAGGGCGCTCTCCAGTCGATGCAGGAATTGTTCTATCGGCATTGGGGATTCCGGTCGGCGCGGCCATGACGAGCGGGAATCCGTCACAGACCCGACCGTGCGAATTGCCGTCGCGGCGGCTAATCTTACCGCCGATACCGCGATCTTACTATTCTCGAAACAGGTAAACGCCGCAGGACGGTGCACCTCCGAAGCTCCAGCGGTCCCCGGACCGAGCCATAAGGAAGCCGTGCATGTCGCATGCCGATCTCAGCCACAAACGCATCCTGGTCGTCGACGACTTCAACGAAATGCGCCGCACCCTGCGCCGTATGCTGGAGGGATTCGGCGTCAAGTACATCACCGACGCCGCCAACGCCCACGACGCCCTGATCGCACTCACCCGCGACTCCTTCGACATCGTCTTCTGCGACTACAACCTGGGCGAGGGCAAGAACGGGCAGCAGATCCTCGAGGAGGCGCGCCACCGGCACCTGATCAACGCGCAAACCGCCTTCATCATGATTACCGCCGAGATGGGCCAGGACATGGTGCTCGGCGTGGTCGACTACAAGCCGGACGACTATCTGACCAAGCCCTTCGTCGCCGGGGTGCTGCGCAAGCGCCTCGACCGGGTGCTGCAGCGCAAGGCGGTCATGGCCGAAATAGAAGAGGCCATGGCGGCCCGCGATCACGCCCGTGCGCTCGAACTGTGCGACGCGCGCATCGCCGAAAAGCCGCGCAACCTGTACGAGCTGCTGCAGCTGAAGAGCCACGTGCTGATCGAATCCCGCCAGTACGAGCAGGCCCGCAACCTGCTCGCCGAGGTGCTGGCGGAGCGGGCGATTCCCTGGGCCCAGTTCAATCTGGCCAAGGTGGCCGCCTGCAGCGGCGAGCATCCGCAGGCGATCGAACTACTGGAGGCACTGATCGGCGACAACCCCATGTTCATGGAGGCCTATGACTGGCTCGCCTCCAGCTACGGCGCCCTAGGCGAGCCGGGCAAGGCGCAGGAGGCGATGAACCGTGCGGTGGCGGTCTCGCCGCGCTCCCTCACCCGCCAGCGCGAGCTGGGGCGCCTGGCCTACGAAAACAACGATGTGGAGACCGCCGGCCGCTCCTTCCGCCGCGCGGTCAGCCTGGGCAAGGAGTCCTACCTCAAATCCCTCGACGACTACACCGGGCTCGCCCGCAGCATGGCCAGCTCGGGGGAAGGCGTCGAGGCCCTGCGCGTGATCGATGCCGCGCGCAAGGAGTTCAAGGGCGACAACGGCATCGAACTGCAGACCGCGGTGGTGGAAAGCGTGGTCCACCAGAAGCTGGGCCAGCCGGAAAAGGCGCGCGAGGCGCTGGCCGTGGCGGTCAACGACCCCGATGCCGCGGCGGCCCTGGTACCGCCCGACGTCACCCTGGAGCTGGCCCGCGGCCATTTGGACCGCGGTGACCGCGAGGGGGCGATGGCGCTGCTCAACGGCCTGCTGAAAAACTACAACGAGGATCCCGCGATGATGCGGCGGATTCACGCGGTGTTCGACGACTACCACCTGGGCGCCGAGGGCGACGCCCTGATCGCCTCGGCGGCCAAGGAGATCGCAGACATCAACAACCGCGGCGTGCAACTGGTCAAGGAGGGCAAGCTGGACGAGGCCATCGGCCTGTTCGAACAGGCCGCCGAACGCCTGCCGCGCAACAAGACGGTCAACCTGAACGCCGCCCAGGTGCTGATCATGGCCATGCAGCGCAGCAGCGCGGGCAAAGGGGTCGCCAAGCGCGCCCGCCGCCACCTGGACCGCGTCAGCGCCGTTGACCCGAACAACGAAAAACTGCTTGCCTTGATGCGCATGTACCACGGCCAGGAAAAGGCCTAGCGCCGGCAGCGTCCTGGACCACAACGAGGGAGACACGGATGCAGCAGGATGAGGAGTTCGACTTCACCACCGCGCTGATGTCGACCGTGCACGACATCAAGAATTCGCTCAGCATGC
>CAZMMH010000172.1:0-5404 GCA_964567315.1 uncultured Gammaproteobacteria bacterium | reverse complement strand
CCGACGTGCGCATCATGGCCAACTACCTGCTGAAGAAGGTGCCCGAGGTCAGCGACCTGTTCATCGCCGTGGATCCGTTCGGCGGCGAGGGCGCGCGGCAGCGCAACGTGCGCCCGCTGAAGGAGTGCGTCAACTGGCTGCGCGGCGGTGGCGTGCTGGTGGTGTTTCCCGCCGGGGAGGTCGCGCACCTCGATCTGCTGCGCGGGGTGGTGGCCGATCCGCCCTGGTCCGAGACCATTGCGCGCATCGCCCGCCGCGCCGGTGTGCCGGTGCAGCCGATTTTCTTCGGCGGCGGCAACAGCGCCCTGTTCCACCTGCTCGGGCTGCTCCATCCGCGCCTGCGTACGGCGCTGCTGCCGCGGGAGTTCGTCAACAAGAGCCACGCGACCATCGACGTGCGCGTGGGCCGGGTAATCCCGCCCGCCCGGTTCAAGGGGCTCGGCGACGCCGAGACGATTCGTTACCTGCGCCTGCGCACCTACCTGCTGGGGCGGCAGGGGGCCAATCTGCGGGAGATGAGCGACAAGGCCCAGGAGGCCCTGCTCGCCGTCCGCCCGATGGCGCCGATCGATCCGCCGGTGGATCCGGAGCTGCTGCGGCGTGAGATCGAGGCCCTGCCGGAACGCCGCCTGCTGCTGGAGAGCGGCGAGTGCCGGGTCTACTACGCCAAGGCCAAGCACGTGCCGGCGGTGGTGCGCGAAATCGGCCGTCTGCGTGAGGTGACCTTCCGCGAGACCGGCGAGGGTACCGGCCGCGCCAGCGACACGGACCTGTTCGACTCCTACTACACCCACCTGTTCGTCTGGAACCACAAGGACGGGCAGATTGTCGGCGCCTACCGCCTGGCCAAGGCCGACAAGGTGCTGGAGAAGCTCGGCAAGCGCGGCCTCTACACCCACACTCTGTTCCACTACCGCCGGCGCCTGCTGCGCCAGATCAACCCGGCGATCGAGCTCGGCCGCTCCTTCGTGCGCAAGGAGTATCAGCGCAGCTACTCTTCCCTGCTGTTGCTGTGGAAGGGCATCGGCCAGTACCTGGCGCGCAACCCCGACTACTGCGTGCTGTTCGGCCCGGTGAGCATCTCTGCCGACTACCAGACCGTCTCCCAGCAGATGCTGGTGGACTTCCTGCGCCTGAACAACTTCCGTCCCGAACTGGCGCGGATGGTCCGGCCGCGGCGGCCGTTCCGCGACAAGGCCGCGCGGGTCTGGCGCACCGAGGGCCCGGTCCAGGTGTTCCGCGGCCTCGACGACCTCTCCGACCTGCTCTCCGCGGTGGAGCGCGACGGCAAGGGGGTGCCGGTGCTGCTGCGCCAGTACCTCAAGCTCGGCGGCAAGCTGCTCGGCTTCAATGTCGACGACCAGTTCAGCGACGTCCTCGACGGCCTGATCATGGTCGACCTGCGCGAGACCGATCCGAAGGTGCTGGGCAAGTACATGGGGCAGGAGGCGGCGCGGGAGTTTCTCGCGCGCCATGCGGTCGCGGAGGGCGCCGCATAGGAATTTTGAATTGTGAATTTTGAATGTTGAATTGAGGAGCGCCTTGCGGGCGCAATCATTTCGAATTTTAAACATCAAACCGAGTCGCACCCCGGAGGGGTGCACCTCACTTCAACATTCAAAATTCAACATTCAAAATTGCTTTTTCGGGTAGTCGTAAAACACCACCCTTCCCGCCCCCGCCCACACCGCGGCCCACGTATCCACCTCGAAATCGAGGCAGAGGGTGGCGCCGGTGGGCATGTTGGATACGCCGAAGTCGCACAGGCGGTTGGCGAGGTCGGTCAGGCCGGGATTGTGGCCCACCAGCAGCACGTGCCGGTCGCGGTCGTTGAGTTTCTGCACCAGCGCCAGCAGGGTCTCGGGGCTCGCCTCGTAGATGGCGATCTCGGTGACAATCTTCTCCTTGGCATAGCCGAGGCGCTTGGCCAGCTTCTTGGCGGTGCTCCAGGCGCGCCGCGCGGGGCTGGTGACGATCCGTTCAGGCGGGTTGCCGCGGGCCGCCAGGCGTTCGCCCATGTCGGCGGCGTCGCGCGTGCCGCGCTTGTTCAGGGGACGGTCGAAATCGCCCAGGTCGGGGTCGTCCCAGCTGGACTTGGCATGGCGTACCAGGGTGAGCCTCTTCACGGCAGCGCCTCCACGGCCGCGGGCCGGCGGCGGGCCTCGGCCTCGACGAAAATGCGCTTCACTCTTGGATAGGTCTGTTTGATCGCCGCGTCCAGTCCGGCAATGGTCTTTTCCAGGTCGTCGGCGGTGAGGTCGTCGGCAAAGTCGACGCTCAGGTTGACCAGGATGAACTCGGGGCCCATGTGCAGGGTCAGCACCTCGTTCACGTGGACCACGCCGGAGCGTGTGGCGGCCAGGCGGCGAATGCCCTGGACCACCCTGGCGTCGGCGGCCTCGCCGATCAGCAGGCCCTTGGTTTCGAGCGCCAGCAGCCAGGCGGTGGCGCCCAGGATCAGGCCGATCACCAGCGAGGCGGCGCCGTCGGCCCACAGGGCCCCGCTGAGGTGGCCGTAGAGAACCGCCGCCAGGGCCACCGCCAGGCCAAGCATGGCCGCCACGTCCTCGAATACCACCACGAACACCGACGGGTCCTTGGCCTGGTGCACCGCTTCCAGCCAGCCCCGTTCGCCCTTGCTGCGGCGGAACTCGCGCAGCGCGACGCTCAGCGAGCCACCCTCGAACAGAATCGCAAAGCCCAGCACCAGGTAGTTCACCAGTGGGTGGAACATGGGTTCGGGATGGAGCAGGCGGTGCAGGCCCTCGTAGATCGAGACCCCGGCGCCCACGGCGAAGATCAGCAGGGCCACCACGAAGCCCCAGAAATAGATCTCCTTGCCGTGGCCGAAGGGGTGTTCGGCGCTGGCCGGGCGCGCGGCGCAGCGCAGGCCGTGGAGCAGCAGCAGCTGGTTGCCGCTGTCCACCAGCGAGTGGATCCCCTCGGAGAACATCGCCGAGCTGCCGGTGAACCAGGCGGCGCCGAACTTGGTCACCGCGATCGCCAGGTTGCCGGCTAGGGCGGCGAAGATCACCCTGCGGGAGGCACCGGCAGCCGACACGGCTAGGCCCCGCGATTATCGCAGTGGGTGTTGAAGAACTGCCGCGCGGTGCGCCCGCTGCGCGCGCCGCGGGCCTGGGCGAAACGGATCGCCTCGGCATGCAGCGCCTCGCGGTCGCCGCCGTAGTCCGGGAAGTAGCTGTCGACGATGGCCAGGAACTGGTCCTGGTTGGGCGGATAGAAGGAGAGCCACAGGCCGAAGCGGTCGGAGAGCGAGATCTTCTCCTCGATCGCGTCGGCGTAGTGCAGCTCGCCGTCCATCACCTTGGAGTCGAGGTTGTCCTGCATCCGCTCCGGCAGCAGGTGGCGGCGGTTGGAGGTGGCGTAGACCGTGACGTTCTCCGGCGGCAGCTCCACCGAGCCCTCCAGCACGCTCTTCAGGGTCTTGTAGCCATGCTCGTTGGCCGAGAAGGAGAGATCGTCGCAAAAGACGATGAAGCGGTAGGTGTCGAGCTCGCGGATTTCATCGACGATCTCCGGCAGGTCGATCAGGTCGTCCTTCTCCACCTCGATCAGGCGCAGGCCGAGGGGGGCGAACTCGTTGAGCACCGCCTTGATCAGGGAGGACTTGCCGGTGCCGCGGGAGCCCCAGAGCAGGGCGTTGTTGGCCGGCATCGCCTGCAGGAAACGCTCGGTGTTCGCCACCAGCAGCGCCTTCTGCCGCTCGACGCCCACCAACTGATCGAGGGTGATCGGGTCGGGGCGGCGGACCGGGCGCAGGTATTGGCGCCGCGCGCGCCAGACCGCAGCATGGTGGTGGCTCCAGTCGACGCTCATGGCGTGCCCCCGGTGGTTGCGGTCAGCGCCCGTTTGGTGCCGGCATCGTCCAGGCAGACGAAGGTGACCTGGGTGGCGAAGACGTTCGCCTCGCGCCCGCTCTCGATGTCGTCGGTGTAGGCGTCGACCGCATATTGCACCGAGGTGTTGCCCTGGCGCGTGCGTTCAACGTGAAAACGCAGAATCGCTCCCTGGCGCACGCTGCGGCGGAATTCCACCCGGTCCATGGCGATGGTGACGAAGTTGCAGCCGGGATAGTCGAGACTGGCCTTGATCCAGGAGACTTCATCGGCCCACTTCAGCAGGTTGCCGCCGAAGAGGTAACCGTAGTGGTTGAGGTGTTCGGGGAGTACCAGTTTGTGGTTGTCCATCGCCGTCCGTTCGCTTTTCCGCCGCCGCATCGTCGATCCTGCGGAACCCACAACGGCGCAGCACCCTAGCAGGCAAGGCAGATTCTAGGCGAAAGGATGTGCAGGGGACAGGAAAAAGGCCCGCTCGCGGGTGCCTGCCGGGGTCGTCGGATGAGGGTGCGGACGGGGCGTTGCCCCGTCCGCGGACCGCTTCAGCCGCGGCCGCCGCTGCGCTCTCCGGCGCGTGCCGGACGTTCGCCGCGGTAGCGGCCCTGGCCCTGCGGCCGGCCGTTGCCGCCCTTGCCGCGGTAGCCGCCGGCAAAGCGCTTCTGCCCCGGGCGGTCGCCGCCCGGCTTGCCCTGGCCACGGCGCGGCTCGGGCCGGCGCGGCTCCAGCCCCGTGACTACCGCCCGTTCCAGGCGACCGCCGGTGAGGCGTTCGATCCCGGCCAGCTTCTGCCAGTCGTTGGGGCCGACGAAGGAGACGGCGGTGCCGGTGGCACCGCCGCGACCGGTGCGGCCGATGCGGTGAATGTAGTCCTCCGCCACCATCGGCAGGTCGAAGTTGATCACGTGGCTGATGCCCTTGATGTCGAGGCCGCGGGCGGCGACGTCGGTGGCCACCAGCAGGCGCAGCTTGCCGCGGCGCATGCGTTCGACGGTGCGTCGGCGCGCGCCCTGAGGCATGTCGCCGTGCAGGGCGGCGCTGGTGTGGCCGTCGTCGGCCAGGTCGCGGGCCAGCTTGTCGGCGCCGCGCTTGGTGGCGGTGAAGATCACCGCCTGGGTCAGCTCGGTGTCGGCCAGCCAGTGCTTGAGCAGGCGGTGCTTGTGGGAGATGTCATCGGCCTGGTGTACGTGCTGTTCGATGGAGGCATGGCGGTCGTGGGCGGCGGCCAGCTGGATCCGCACCGGATCCTTGAGCAGCTCCTGGGCGATGCTGTGCACTTTGCCTTCCAGGGTGGCGGAGAAGAGCAGGGTCTGACGGTTCGCCGGGGTGGCCGCAGCGATGTCGTGCACCGCATCGACGAAGCCCAGATCAAGCATGCGGTCGGCCTCGTCGAGAATCAGCATCTCGATCCGGGAGAAGTCGATCCGCCCGCGCTCCATGTGGTCGAGCAGGCGCCCGGGGGTGGCCACCAGCAGGTCCAGCGGCTGTTCCAGCAGGCGCATCTGCGGCGGGTAGGGGGTGCCGCCGACGATGCTGCCGCTCTTCAGGCG
>CAZMMH010000171.1:0-5423 GCA_964567315.1 uncultured Gammaproteobacteria bacterium | reverse complement strand
ACGCGGGCCCCTGGCAGACGGTCGCGGCAGGAGATCTGCATACCTGCGGCATCAAGGCTGACGGCTCGCTCTTTTGCTGGGGAGCCAACAACGAAGGAGAGCTGGGTCTGGATCCGAATCTGGCGGGCGCCTTGCTGCCCACGCAGGTGGGGGAGGACGAGACCTGGCTGAAGGTTTCTGCCCGGCGCAGCCAGACCTGCGCGATCAAGGCGACCTCGCCCATTCAGCAGCAGGGCGCTCTGTTTTGCTGGGGCAGGGGCAACGAGGGCGCGCTCGGGTTAGGGGACCTGGGCGATCGATACACGCCGGTCCAGGTGGGCTCGGACAGTGACTGGATCTCCGTCGCCACCGGCGATGAGCACACCTGTGGGATCAAAGGAGACGGTCGCCTCTTCTGCTGGGGGAGTAACAGCGAAGGACAGCTTGGCACGGGCTCCTGCACCGGGCCCCTCTGCCCTGCCCCCCTGGCGGTGGACCCTTCCCGCTCCTGGCGTCAGGTCGCCGCCGGCGGCTTCCACACCTGCGCCCTCGACCTCGACGGCCGGCTTTACTGCTGGGGCCGCGACCGCGAGGGGCAGCTCGGCCTGGGAGACACCCAGGGGAGGAGCGCTCCCGCCCAGGTGGGCCAGGACGCGGACTGGGTCGCGGTCAGCGCCGGGGATGATTTTACCTGCGCCCGGAAAGCGACCGGGCAGCTCGTCTGCTGGGGAGCCAACTACCTCGGCCAGCTGGGGCAGGGAGACCGGCAGCCCCACGCCACGCCCGTAGGGCTCCCCGGCAGCTGGCAGCAGCAGGCCTCGGCCAGGGAAACGAGCTGCGGGCTCAAAGATGGTCAGCTCTGGTGCTGGGGCCACGACACCTGGGGCGTACTCGGGGCAGACGGAGAAGCGCTGGCGCGCCCGGATCAGGTGGGAGAGGCCAGCAACTGGCAGGACGTCGAGCTCGGCGCGGAGATCGGCTGCGGCCTGCGCGATCAGCAGCTCTATTGCTGGGGAGACAACTACTTTGGCGAGCTCGGCGAGGGCGACCTCATGGCCACCGACCCTGTGCAGCAGCCCGGCAATGACTGGCAGACGATCGCGGTCGGCGACGAAGAGTTCATCTGCGGCCTCTCTGTCGAGAGCCAGCTCTTTTGCTGGGGCTGGAACAGCTTCGGCCAGCTCGGCCTGGGAGACTACGGTGATGCCACCCTCCGGACACAACCCACGAAGGTGCAAGCGCCGTCGCTCGATAGCTGGAGCGCCATCGCCGCCGGGGGCACCCACGCCTGCGCCCTCGACGCCACGAACAGCCGCTGGTGCTGGGGGCTCGACAGGTCGTATCAGCTCGGCCTGGGCGGTCAGACCGAGCCAGTGCCCTCCCCTACCTCTCTCGCGAGCGAGACCGCGAGCTGGGCACTGCTCGAAGGCGGCCAACGGCACACCTGCGGCCTGCAGACTGACGACTCGCTCTGGTGCTGGGGAGAGGGGACGCGCGGACAGCTCGGCCTCGGTGACACCGACGGCCGTTCGGTTCCGACGCAAGTCCCCGACCCAGCGGGGCGGTGGATCGCCCTTGGCGGCCACGGCGAGCACACCTGCGCGGTGGCCGGCGACCAGAGCCTCTGGTGCTGGGGACGTAACGACTTCGGTCAGCTGGGGCTGGGGGCTCCTGGGGAGGACGTCGATCAGCCGCAGCAGGTGGAGCAAGAGACAGACTGGCAGGCGGTGGCCGCCGGCCCGTGGCACAGCTGCGCGCTGAAGAACGATGGCTCGCTCTTTTGCTGGGGCTTGAACGACGCCGGACAGCTCGGCCTGGGTGACTTCACGGACCGCGCTTTGCCGACGAGGGTGGGGACAGCCTCCTGGCGGAAGGTGAGCGTCAACGGCAATGCCACCTGCGCTGTCCGCAGCGACGGGACGCTCTTTTGCTGGGGCGTGGACTACAACGGCCAGCTCGGCGTGGGCGGCCGCTCGCTCGCGAGCCCCGCCGCCAGCTGCTTCGAATAACCACGCCAGGCGACGGGGCGACCAGGAGAATGGTACCCTGAGAAAAAATCGCTCGCAGGGGGACACATGTCTGAGACCAGGCGGCGCCTGCATCTTCTGCTCGCCTTGACCACTATCGTGCTCGCCGCAGCCTGCAGCTCGCCGGCAGAGAAGCGCCAAAAAGCGCGCGACGGCGCTGCCGCGCCCAAAGAGGCCGGCAAGGAGCTGGCGGTGAGCGACCTCGGGCACGGCAGCGAGGCGAGCGCGCGCGACGCGCCGGCCGATCTGACGGATCCCTTCGGCGGCGGCCAGCTGCTCTTTGCCGAGAGCTTCGAGGACGAGGCCTTTGACAGCCGCGGCTGGTACGACAGCACCGGCGCCGCGCTGACCACGACCGACCCGGCCGAGGGTCAGCGCGCCTTCGCCTGCGTCTACCCGCAAGGGGGGACGAGCTGTAGCGGAGGCACGCCGGGGCGACACCTCTTCGAGCCCAGCGAGTCGGTCTACGTCAGCTACTACGTCAAGTACAGCGACAACTTCGCCCACTGAAATTTCTTCAGGGGGTTTGGTGAGCATATGTCCCCCCTTGGCGCCCCGAAAACTCTTCACGTAATTGGCTTTTTTTAGCGGCCGGATGATTTGTTCCAGATATTTCAATGAAATATTCTGCCGGTTGGCGATTCCGCCCAACTGAATGGCACCCTGGCCGTAATTCTCCGCCATGTCCAGGATCAAGCGTGTGCCGTACCTGGTTTTGGTCGATAGCTTCATAATCCGCCTCCGAATAACCCCTGCAGGACTGGTCCTCTCGTCGCCGGGACGCTGACCGTCCGCGCGCCGGTTTCTATGTCTAAAGACAGAATATATAATAAGCAATTAGGGTATAGAAATATTACGCAACAGTCAAGATAGAAAAAGCGTTAATACACAGCGGCCAGATGAATTGCTTCTCAGTTTTTGAATTGCATATTATACAAACACATAGATAGGGACAGATAGGCAGAGCGCTGTGTATGTATGTGAAATTATTTATGTCATTCGGTATAGTTTAAGGTTGACAACCAGCCATGTCCCCAATACAAAATTGGGGTCTGACAAAATGCAGAAATTATACACTGCGTCACCACTAACTTTGCATTCGGCTTTGTATCGTTGTTTTTTTTGCCACCGTACAGGGACAAATAGGCAGAGCGTTGCGTATGTATGCACAATGATTTAAGTCTTTCCATATAAATAATGAATCAGTTTGGATGAGCTATAACGTAGGGGGAGATGTATGTATCAGGATTTAAAAGGCAAGACCGCACTGGTGACCGGTGCCGGCAAAAAATCCGGTATCGGCTATGCCATTGCAAAAAAAATGGCTGAAAACGGCGCGAACATAATCATAGCCGATTTAATCAAAACCGAGGCCGCAGACCCACCGCCTGTCTCCGGCAGCCGCGATGAAATGGAGGCCCTGGCCGAGGATTTAGCGGGGCAATCCGGCGTGCGGTCGATTTTTGTTGATGTGGACGTAACCCGTGCGGCGTCCATCGAGAAAATGACGGAAGCCGTGAGGTCGCAGTTTGAAAATATCCAGATTCTCTGCAACAATGCGGGTACGGTCCTGGGGGTCCCCAGCGCCATCCACACTTATGACGACGCCGCCTGGCTCAAGACCCTGGATGTAAATCTTCATGGTGTCTTTCGAATCTCGAAGGCCATCATCCCTTTGATGATGAAAACCGGCGGCAGTGTCATAAACATTGCCTCCAGGGCCGCCAAGGTACCCCCGCTGTTTAACGGCGCATATGCAGTTGCCAAGGCCGGCGTCGTCATGCTGACAAAAGTTATGGCCAGGGAACTGGCGGGCAGCGGCATCCGTGTCAATGCCGTTTGCCCGGGTGTAATTAACACCGATTTCACCAAATGGCGTTTCGAACTGGAAGCGGAAATTTTAAACTCAACTCCGGCAGAACGCGAAGCGGAAATGGTGCGGACCATCCCTCTCGGCCGCCTCGGTTCCGCGGCGGAAGTGGCCAACCTGGCCGTATTTTTGGCCTCAAACCGGGCTTCTTACATGACCGGGCAAGCCATCAATGTTACCGGAGGGCAGTTGATGGAATTGTGACTTGTTTCGGATTTCTTATTTCGTGCTTCGGATTTTTAATACATGAAGGGCAGAGACTGAGTTAGAGAAATATGTCCGATTGCCAACAATTAGGAGGGTCTTATGGGCGAAATAACCGGTGGTGAGCTACTGGTCAGGTGCCTGCATGCCGAGGGCGTGCGGTTTATTCACGGGATTACAGACGGCACTTACATGATGTTCCTCGAAGCGCTCGAACGTCTGGGCCGCGAACTTGAGATCCGGCTGATCGTGCCGCGCCACGAGGCTGCCGGCGCCCATGCCTGTGATGCCTACACCCGGGTTGCGGGTGAGCCCGCCGTGGTTATGGCCTGTGCCGGTCCGGGCGCCGCTAACCTATTGGCCGGATTGATGTGCGCCGAAGCCGAAGGCAGTCCGGTGGTTGCCATTACCACCACCCGCCGCAGTGATATTTCAGATTCCTATGTTCATCAGGGCGGTATGCAGGTCAGCCGCCATCTCGATATCTTTAAAGCGGCCGTAAAATGGAATGGAAAAGTCGACCATTGGATCCGCATTCCCGATATGGCGCGCCATGCTTTCCGGGTGGCCATGGCGGGCCGGCCGGGTCCGGTGCACCTATTGATTCCCGAAAATATTCTCAATGAGAAAGGTGATCCGGAAAGTGTCCGGATCTGGAATGCGGATCGGTACCGCGTCACCGATTCCGCCGGCTTTGATCCGGAAGCCATTCGCCGCGCAGCGAAATTGCTGGTGGAAGCCGACCTGGTCAACATTCATTGCGGAAATGGCGCCGAGCGCGCGGCGGCCGGGGAAGCGGTGCGCCAACTGGCCGAGCACCTCGGGTGTGCGGTCACCAACACCATCCGGGCCAGGGGAATCATTTCCGATGAACACGCGCTTTGTTTTCACCCGACCTGCTTATCCAGAATCATGGCCAACAGCCAGGCGGATGTTGTATTGGCCGTCGGCACCCGGCTCGGCGAATTAAACATGTGGGGTAAGCCCCCGATGTGGGGAGAGCCGGAAAATCAACGTCTCATTCAAATTGACACCGAACCGACGAATATCGGTTTGAACCGGCCGGTTGATGTGGCCCTTGTCGGCGATGCCCGGGTGATCCTGACGCATCTGATGGATGCCGTCAAGGGTCTTACCGACAAGCGCGAGCCCCACCCCAAAATCGCCGAGTTCCGGATGGTGCAGGATGATTGGCGGCGCGGACTCGACGAAAGCATTGCCGATATGGAGTGCACCCCCATGCTGACAGGGCAAATTTTAAAAGCCTGCAATGAATTTTTCCCCCCTGAGGCCATTTTTGTCATGGACGGCGGCAACACGACCTTGTGGGATATCCATTACCA
>CAZMMH010000170.1:0-5562 GCA_964567315.1 uncultured Gammaproteobacteria bacterium | reverse complement strand
GCTTCATCGCCCTGGCCGGCGTGGCGGCGGAGTTCGGCGTGGTGATGCTGCTCTACCTGGACGGCGCCATCGACCGCTATCGCGCCTCCGGTCGCCTGGCGGACCGCCATTCGCTGCATCAGGCGATCATCGAAGGCGCGCTGCTGCGGGTGCGTCCGAAGATGATGACCGTCACCGTCATCATCGCCGGTCTGCTGCCGGTCATGTACAGCCACGGCACCGGCGCCGACGTCATGAAGCGCATCGCCGCACCGCTGATCGGCGGCATGTTTACCGCTGCGCTGCTGTCGCTTGTCGTCATCCCCGTGCTCTACGCCCTCTGGCAGGAGCGCCGCGTGGGCGAGCCGCCGGCAGCTTGACAGCCGGCCGCCCGGGAACGGCCGTCACCGTCACGACAGCGGCTGTCCTGGGTGTCGGCGTACGGCCCCCGCCGTGGCGGCTGTCCGCAAGGCGTGACTGGGCGCAAGCTCGGGACGCAACAGGGGGCGCAGGGGGCTCGATGCCGGCATCTGCACGAGCGACCATCCCGGTCGTCGAGGATGCTCCCGAACACATCGACGTGCCGACGGGCATGCTGAAGGGAACGTACAGGGTGAAGGTCGCGAGCAACGGCGAGGCCTCGCCGGGGATCGCGCTGTCCGACGGGCCGCCGGAGCTGATCCAGCTCGATATCATGATGCCCGAAATGGACGGCGATGGGATGTGCCGGCGCCTCAAGCCCGATCCTGGCACACAGCGGATTCCGGTACTCCTCGTTACCGCGAAGATCGAGATCGGCGATGAGCTCAAGGCCTTCGCCCTTGGCGCAGCCGACCACATCACCAGGCTGGTCAGCCCGCCGGTCGTGGCCGCCCGTATCGAGACCCAGTTGGCCCTTCACGATCAGCGGCGTGCGTTCGAATCGGAGCTCGGCGGCCGGACCGCACAGCCCGCCAAGGCGCAGCGTCTGCTTGTTTGCCGTCCGGGGCGCGCCGCGGAGTCCAAGGACAACGAGACCGGGATGCACGTGGTGCGCATGGGCAGGTACGCGCGCCTGCTGGGGTGTCGGAATGGACCGCTAGGCCCCGCAATGATCGTTCGATTTGGCACCCACGGCATGCAGGTAGGCCTGCAGGCCACGCTCGCTAGAATCCGGAAAAATCTCGCCCGTTGCCGTGAGTGCGATCAGGCGGTCGATGCGGAAGTTGCGAAAGTCACCGCGTAGTCTGCACCAGGCGCCGACGGTCCAGGCGCCGCCCCAGAAGGCAAGACACAGCGGCTCGATCTCGCGCCGGCTCGTGCGGCCCGACTCGTCGCGATAATCGATTCGCAGCAGTCGGCGTGCGTCGATCGCCTCGTGCAGGGTGTCGATCAGCCCCGAAGTGGCTTCGTGCCAGGTCGTCGGTGGAGCGAACACGCGGGCCCGGCCGGCATGACTCCGCAGTTCCGCGGGCAGGACGGCGTCTATCTTGAGCATGGCCGCCCGTGCGCCCGTCGCCAGGCGTCCACCGGCGAAGGCGCGCACGAACGCGGCGCCGACGGCCAGCGCCTCGATCTCCTCCGCGTTGAACATCAGCGGCGGCACGTCGGCCCCCTTGCGCAGCACGTAGCCGATGCCGGCCTCGCCTTCGATGGGCACGCCCGCCAGCTGCAGATCGGCGACGTCCCGATAGACGGTGCGCAGCGAGACGTCCAGCGTTTCCGCCAGCTGCCGCGCGGTGATCGCCGTGCGGCGGCCACGCAGGGCATGGATGATCAGAAACAGTCGGTCGGCGCGACGCATAGGCGCATCATCTCCAAAAAACGGCTGCGCTGCGAGGGGAGGCCCGGCCCTGCCGCCGCCGGCAGGGCCGGGCCTGATCCTCACACGGCGACGTCCGCCTCCTGTGCGGCCGCCAGTTCGGCATCGGCGGCGTAGGCCCGCTGGACGGCGGGCCGCGCCAGGTAGCGCTCGACATAGGCGCGGATTGCGGGGTGTTCCGGAATCAGCCCGAACTTGCCGGTCCAGTTGAGGGCGGCGCCCCAAAGGACATCGGCCGAGCTGAAGCGTTCGCCCAGCATCCACGGGCCCTCCTGTTCCAGGTGGTCGGTCAGGATCTTGAACATGGTGTCGAAGTCGCCGTAGGGCGAGCTCGCGTACGCTGCGGGTTCGTGTTTCAGGTAACGATCCATGACCGCCGGCTCGAAGCAGGCGCCGTAGTAGGCCAGCCAGCGCAGGTACGGGCCGCGCGACGGGTCATCGAGGGCCGGTGCAAGGCCGGCCTGGGGGAAGCGGTCGGGGAGATAGATATGGATGGCCACGCGCTCGGTGATCACGGCGTCGCCGTCTTTCAGGGCCGGAACCTTGCCCAGAGGATTGACGGCCAGGTAGGCCGGGTCGTATTCGGTGCCGGCTTTCAGGTTGAGCACGTGCATTCGGTAGGGCACGCCCAGTTCCTCGAGCAGTACGCGGACCGCGCCGGAGCGGCTGTGCGGGGCGTGGAAAAAGGTCAGTTCCGATGGCTTGTTCATGGCGTTGAGGACTCCTGTTGGTGGAAAGCGCCGATCCGCTCCGACGTGCCGCACCGGGCGGGGTGCGGCGGACGATTGCAGTCTGGAGCAGGCCTACTGACAGCCTTGTGTCAGTAGTAGGCCGGCAGGTCGCAGTGGCTCGTTCGCAGAACGCGGACGGGTGGGGAGGCAGCGGTTTTCTGTCGCGAATGGAGGGAGTACCCTCTTTCGCGAGAGCTTCGGGGTTTCCGAGCACTGGGGGAGGACGAAAATGTTGAAGCACGTTCTTTACTGGACGACGTTGTTGTCCGCCATTGGTCTGGCGGGGATCGGTGCCGCCGCCGCGGCAGAATCCGGCGCGCCGCAACCGGCCGTCCACACCGCCGCGTTGACGCCCCACGCTACGCTCCCGGCGACGCCGGTTCGTCCTTCGCCGGCGTCCTCGGCGCGGGATATGGCCGAAATCAATCGACGCCTGGCGGCGATGCAGCGGGAGATCAACCGGCTGAAGATGGAGGTGAACCGCCTACGGCTGAAACGGCCGGCGCAGGCCGGCTCGGGCGGTCAATCCACCCATTCCGCGGACGAAGCGTATACGCTCGCGGCCGAGGCGCGCGCGCTCGCCGTGCGCGCGGAGCAGAAGGCCGACCAGGCGCTTTCGGCAGCCTATTCCCATTGAGCGCCGGGCCGGTGCCCGGCGTCGGGCAGTCTCACTGCCCTCCCGGTGCTGTCACGGCTCGGGCAGAATGCGTCGTTTCAGATTGTCGAGAAGGCCGATCGTCCGCCGTATCGCGTACCCGAGGATGAAGGCGAAACCGAGCAGCACGAACATCGATTCGCCGGACAGGGAGACTTCGGTGATCCCGGTCTTGCTGAAGAGAAAGAAGACCACGCAGGCCACCACCGGTGCGGCCAAGGCCTCGGCCGCCATGGTGGAGACTTCCTCGAGGTCGAACAGGCCCTGCTGCAACCGCCTGGAGACGTAGTACATCAGCCCCACCAGTACGCCGAACAGTGCCCAGAATCCGATCTCGATCCACTTCATCGCGCCGGTCGTCCACAGATAGTGCGCCGGCGGATCCGCAAGGTCGTCGGTGACTGCGGCGTCCAGGTCGCGGAGTGCCTGTTTGGCGGCGTCGGCGTTCCCCTGGGCGGCGGCGCCAGAGAGCGTGCCGAGCGCCTTCTTGGTGGGGAAGGTGACTTTGTCTTTGGTGACTTGGCCGGATAGGGCGGTGACGTTGGTCTTGATCGTCTCCCAGGGAAGCGGTTGCGCCTCGAGCTCCAGCCGGAGGATCGCCATCAGTTGTTCGATCTTGATCACCCTGTCGGTGTTGGCGGAGTCCACCGTGGCGTGGGGTGGGGCCGCCGGCTTGGTGGCTGTGGCCGGGGCCTGTTTCCCGCCCTGGCCCGCGGCCGCCGCCGCGCTGGCCGCCGGCTGCTGCTTGGCGGGCGTTGCCGTCGCACCGTGGTGTGCCGCTGTTTGTCTATTCTCCTGCGCCGCCGCCGGGATGGGGGGCAGGTACGCATGCAGCCCGAGATAAAGCCCCACCGACAGGAACAGGCTGACGGCGAGAACTGCGAAGGTGATGATGCCGCCGCGAATGTCGGGAAAGTCGAGCCAAGTCATTGAGCGTTTGAGGGCGCTGATATCGACGAACAGCCGGCCGCGCTCGTCTTTGTCCTTCTTGTCCCATGCGCTCTTGTCGATCTGCTTCGTTGCGCTGTTGGCCGGTTCGGATATCGCCTTCAGGGCAAGCAGGGCCTTGTATTGCAGGCTCGCCGTGTCGAGTTTCCTGCCCAGCTTTTCGGCGACCTCGTCGGTTTCCTTGAGCAGCGCCTGCATCTCCTCCAGACTCGGGTCGGCGTCGCCGAGCCAGTGAAACACTCCTTTGGACATCACTCGTTTCCTCCCGGTTTGGACACCCGCGGCAGCTGGCCAGCCACACGCCCGGCTCTCAGGAACCTGCGGCATGTGGAAAGAATAGACGGAAAAGGGGGCGGGTCGTAGGGAAATAGAACGGCCCATCGCGAGCGCCAGGCCGGCATCCGAACTGCGTGCCCGTCGTCGTGCAATATGACATCCGTCGCCAAGTGATCGGCGGCCGGCACGTCGATATTCGCCAGCAACAGCTTGTGCGGCTGCCCGTTTTCCTGCAGCGGCAACTGAACCTCGCGCAGGCCCGGCAGCGGCACTGCTCTGTTGAAGGCGCCGGGCGGCGAGTCTGCGTCGGCGAGGCTGCGGGTGACCTCGTGTTGTATGTTGAACAGCGCCTCGCGGAAGCGCTGGATTTCACCCGGCAACACGTCACAGTGCAAAGCAGTACGCCCGCCGTGCGCAGCGGGTTCCGGACGACGATCGCGGCGACGGTCACCGCCATTGAGGCGGGCCCGACCCCGGCGCTACGTTGCCAGGGCCGCCGCGAGTGCAGAGCGCCGTTCGCTGCAGGTGCCGAAGAAGCGGCGTTCGCCGATCACGCCGACCGGTGCGACCCGCAGGCCGCAGCGCCTGTTCGCTTCGTCGGCGCTGCTGGGCCGGGCCGGGTTGCGCGCTTCAAAGGCGGGCCGGCGCTGTTGCAGCCTCCGCTTGAGGGCGGCGCAGTCCGGGCAGCCCGGGCTGGTGTAGAGCAGGATCCGCACCACGGCGCGGCTGCCCTCAGGAGAGCTCGGCCTCGTAGCCTTCCTCCTTGATCGCCGCCAGCATGGCGGCCTGGTCGGCGCTGCCGGTGACCACCGCCTGGCCTGGCTCCAGGCTGACCTCTGCCTTCTCGACGCCGGGAACGTTTTCCAGGGCCTTGGTTACCGCGGCGGTACAATGGCCGCAGGTCATACCGCTCACCTTGATGGTCGTCTGCATGGTGTCTCTCCTCTGTGCATGGTGGATGGATGGGTGTCAGCCGGCCGGGACGTCGCCGAGACTGGCGGCGCGCAGGCGGCGCAGGCGCAGGCTGTTGCTGACCACGAAGACGCTGGACATGCCCATGGCCAGCCCGGCGATCATCGGGTTCAGGTGCCAGCCGAAGGCCGGATAGAAGACCCCGGCGGCCAGCGGAATCAGCACGATGTTGTAGAAGAAGGCCCAGAACAGGTTGCCGC
>CAZMMH010000169.1:0-5649 GCA_964567315.1 uncultured Gammaproteobacteria bacterium | reverse complement strand
CCTCGAGGGCACCAGCCGCGGCTTCTGGTGGAGCCTGGAATGGGCGGCCGAGACCCTCACCACCACCGGCTACGGCGCCGATTCCCATTGGCACAGCCCGATGATGGTGCTGCTGGTCATCTGTGGGCAGTTCCTCGGGGTCTTCCTGGTCTTCCTGGTCTTCCCGATCTACCTGATTCCGTTCTTCGAGGAGCACTTCGAGGCGCGGCTGTCGGCGGCGCTGCCGCCGATGCACGGCAAGAAATGCGTGGTGGTCTATCGCTACGGACCGACCGTCGCGACCCTGGTGGAGGATCTCGCCCGTTTCGGCCGGCGCGTGATCGTGCTCGAAGAGGACCGCGACGCTGCCCGACGGCTGCAGGAGCGCGGCATGGAGGTGGTGTACGCCACCCTCGGTGACCAGTTCTTCGACCTCACCCCGATACACGATGCCGAGGCGATCGTCGCCAACGGCGACGATCACGACAATGCGGCGCTGGTCCTCATCGCCCGCGAGGTAGGCTTCGAGGGGCCGATCTTCGCCCTGGCCGAGGAGCCCTTGCACCGGTATCCGCTGCAGACCGCCGGCGCGACCGCGGTGTACACCCCGCGGCACGTGCTGGCGGCGGCGTTGGCGACCAAGGCCAGCCGCCGCCTCCGGCGCCCCGTGAGCGGCCTGCAGCAGATAGGTCCCCACGTCACAGTGGCCGAGATGCGCATCCATCCGCACAGCCCGTTGGCCGGACACAGCGTCGCCGACCTGCGGATTCCCCAACGCTTCGGCGCCACGATCGTGGGGCGCTGGGTCGAAGGCGAGTTCCGCTCCTGCGCTTCCGACGATGCCCGGCTCGAACCCGGGACCATCATCCTGGCCCTCGGCAGCCCCGAGGGCGTGACCCGCCTGGGCGAGGTCGCCACCCCCCTCAAGCAGGGCGGGCGAATCGTGGTCTTCGGCTACGGCGCCGTCGGACGCAAGATCGTCGAACTGCTGCACGACGCGGGGGAGCCGACCACCGTTATCGACGTCGAGGCCTTCCCGGGGGTCGACGTGGTTGGCAACGCCCTCGATCCCGCAGTGCTCGAACAGGCCGGGGTACGCGACGCGAGCGCCGTGGTCCTCGCGCTCAGCAACGACAACGAGGCGCTGTTCGTCGCCACCGTACTCCGCGACTTCGCGCCGCAGGTGGCCTTGATCGCGCGCGTCAACCAGTCCCAGACCGTGAAGCGCCTCTATCAGGTCGGCACCGATTTCGCCCTTTCCATTGGCCAGGTCGCCGGCCAGCTTCTCGCCAACCTGATGCTCGGCGAGGAATACGTCAGCCTCGAACCGACCATGAAGGTCGTCAAGGTCGACGGCACTCTCTTCGCCGACGCGCATCCTCTCCACACCAAGCTGCAAAAGCACGCGGGCGTCCTGGTAGTCGCGTTGGAGCGCGGCAACGCGGTGCTGACGGAATTCGGAGACGAGCTTCGCATCGAAACGGGCGACGCCATGTTCCTGTGCGGCGCGCCCGATGCCCTCGACGCCTGCCTGGGCGAATTTCCCCAGCTACGGCCGCGACCCTCGACGCCGGACGGCTCGGCTGCCGCCTGAGATATTTGGGACTGGATAGAAACTGCCAAACGACTAGACACTTAGGCCAGGCATTTTTCGTCTGACCCCGAATTTCTGACCCCAAATTTCGCGGACGGAGACCTGCCAAAAGTGGACGCAGCCCGATTTCAGATCGTCTGTACGAATATGCTTACAGACAGCGCATGCCGGCTCTGGCACCGTACCCGCTGGGCTGCTGGAGATGGCAGCTCTTCTTTGAGGCTGCACGCGGCCCTATGACCAGAACAAAGGGCACAGAGGGGTTTCGTCTTCATCTCTTCGCCCCCTTTTTCCGTCGCCTGCAATCCTCCCAAGGAAAGTCATGGACGTAAAAAAGACAATCTGGGGTGCATTTGGCTACGTTTACGAATACCGAACTCCGCTGGCAAAAGCGCTGCTAATTCCCGCCTCCGCACTCGTGGTGCTACACGTCATTCCAACTCAGAAGGCTGACGCCGTACTGAAATTTGTTTTGAGCATTGCAGATATATTCATCTACGCGGTGCTCGCCATAACCACGCACCGGATCATCTTGCTCGGACCTGGATCAGTACCGGAATGGGGAATATTTACCCCTAAGAAGCGCGAACTCGATTTCGTGCTGCGTTGCATCGGTATTTCGTTATTCATTCTCCCGTTTGGGTTCCTCACCCTGATACCAATAATTGGGTGGGCTGTTTCTCTCGTCGCCGTCCTCTACGTGGTTGCGCGCTTTTCTCTGGTCTTCCCTGCCGTTGCTACTGATCACGAGTTGTCGTTCGCGGAATCATGGAGGGCCACCCGTAGGCATCAACTGCATATGATAATCGTGATAGCCATATTTCCCGCTGTCATCAGCGTTCCCGAAAGGCTTCTTGATCACCTGCCCTACACAGGCCTATTGGTAAGCCTGCTCTCTGCCATCACCATGGTTATCGCTATCGCGGCTCTATCGATCGCGTTTCAAGTCATCACAACGAGTGACGCGAAAAGCTGACCCTCGAATTCGAGATTCAACGTACCGACGCCCATGCGGTGTAGCGGGCCGACGAATCGGGATGGAGCGAGGCGCCTCAGGTACGCAGAAGACGCAGATGGCGCCTGACATACCAAATCATGCCGATGAGCAGCAACCCGGCGATCAGGGCGTCGAAGCGGTGGAACCACCCGCCGATCTGGTGCCAGTGCTCGCCAAGCTTGAAGCCAATCCAGGCGAGCGCCCAACACCAGATGAAGGAACCGACGAAGGTGTAGAGGTTGAAACGCCACAGCGACATGCCTGCCACACCGGCCGGAAAGGCGATGAAGGTCCGCACCACCGGCAACATCCGGCCGATGAGGATGGTGATGTCGCCATGGCGGGCGAACCAACGATCTGCCAGGTCGAGGTCGTGATGGGTGATGAGCAGGTATTTGCCGAAACGCTCGACGAAGGGGCGCCCGCCCCATGCGCCGACGGCGTAGGCGACCAGCGAGCCGACCACGGAACCCACCGCACCGGCCAGGGCGACGAGCCACAGCGATAGCGTACCGGTGGAGACCAGGAAACCGGAGAACGGCATGATGACCTCCGATGGCAGCGGAATGCATGCGCTTTCGATGGCCATGAGCAGGACGACGCCACCGTAGCCGAGATGTGCAATGACGGTTGTGACGAAACTGGCGATGTGTTCGAGCATTGGGCAACTCCGCGGAAGGTCGTCGGCTGTCGGGTAGCGAAATCACTACGGGCAGACCGCGGTCTTTCAGGCGACCATACACCAAACCGTGGTCTCTCCCCGGCTTTCCGTCATGCCCTTGGAAGGTGCAGCTTGGCGTTTACTCAGGACCCGCTATATTTGCGCTAGACACTGACAGCAACGTTGATCTTGGGGGACACAATGAAACTGACGGGTATCGGTGGTCTCATCGTCCTGATTCTGGACATCTACGCAATCGTGATGATTCTTCAAAGCCCGGCGAAGGGAATCGAGAAGCTGATTTGGGCGCTGGTAGTTTTCTTCCTGCCACTGATTGGGTTAGTCATCTGGTACGTCGCTGGCCCCGGGAAAAAGCCGTTTTGACCGCGGGATCCGCTCGACCAAGAACACACTCCCGAGTCTGAAACATGAAATGAACCTGGATGCTCGGCCGTTCGGCCGGGCGATCCATCGCTCAGTCGCGAAGCACCTCGAAACTCGCGTCGCCGCTGCCGGCTTCCAGCCGCACCTGCAGCTCGCAATAGGCGTTCTGCACCATGGGCTCGTCGCCGCAGCCGCAGCTGGCGGCGATCTCGGTGAAGAAGACACCCACCTTCGCCTCCAGGACGCCGCACTCGGCGCGCAACACGCTGACCTCGATGGCGGCATCGCCCACGTAGCTGCTGGGGGCGATCGCCCGTTGCAGCGGCAGCTCGTGGGGCGACAGCGCCTCCAGGGCGCTCTTCAGCGCCCGCGCGAAGTCGGCGTCGTTGTGCAAGGAGAACAGCGCGTGCAGCTGTGGCATGCGGGGATCCTGGTGGCGGGCGGTGGGCCCGTTAGAGGAGGGCCGATCATGGCTCTTTCCACCCCACCGGGCAAGGGCGGCAGCGACGGCGGGTCTCAGCCCAGCAGCGCCACGCTCTTCACCTGGGCATACACGCCCATCCCCTCGCGCAGGCCGAGGGCCACGCCGGAACGGCGGGTGATGCGCGCCAGCAGGGTCTGGCCGTCGTCCAGCGCCAGGCGCACCAGCATCTGTGCCTTGCTGGTCTCCTGGGTATCGACCACACAGGCGGCGAGAATGTTGAGGATGCTGGTGTCGTGATGGGGAGCGAGGGCGATGCTGACGTCGCGGGCATGGATCTGCACCCGCGCCCGCCGGCCCACCGGAAGGTCCTCCCGCGGCACCGCGATACGCCCGCCGTGCATGCCGATCCAGGTGAGGTGGAAGGTGTCGTCGTGGCCGGTGACCTCGCCCTCGAGCACCGCCGAGGCGTCGTCGAAGCGGGCCAGCGGCAGATCGAGCTGGGTCATCAGTTCGGTCACCGGTCCGGCCGCGCGCACCCGCCCCCCCTCCATCAACACCATGTGGTCGGCCAAACGGGCCACCTCGTCCGGATCGTGGGAGACATAGAGCACCGGGATCGCCAGTTCGTCGTGCAGGCGCTCCAGGTAGGGCAGGATCGCCTGCTTGGAGGCATGGTCGAGGGCCGACAACGGTTCGTCCATCAGCAGCAGCCGTGGCGCGCTGAGCAGGGCCCGGGCGATGGCCACCCGCTGCCGCTCACCGCCCGAAAGGCGGCCGGGGCTGCGCTCCAGCAGCAGACCGATGCCGAGCAGTTCCACCGCCTCGTCGAAGTGGATACGGCGGTCGGCGGGCTCCACCCGCTGCCAGCCGAACTCCAGGTTGGCGCGCACCGACAGGTGCGGGAACAGGCTCGCCTCCTGGAACACGTAGCCGATGGGCCGGCGGTGAGTGGGCATGAACAGCTTGCTGTCCTGCCAGGCCTCGCCGTTGACCCGGCAGCGCCCCTCGGCCCGTTCCAGCCCGGCGAAGCAGCGCAGCACCGTGGTCTTGCCCGAGCCGGAGACCCCGAACAGGGCGGTGACGCCGCGGCCCGGCGCCTCGAACTCGGCCTCCAGGCTGAAGCCGCCCGGCCGCTGCATGCGCAGGTGTGCCTCAAGCCCCGTCATGGCCGACCCTCCGCATGCGCCGCTCGAGCTGGTACATGGCCAGCACCACCAGGAAGGAGAACACCAGCATGCCGCCGGCGAGCCAGTGGGCCTGGGTCCACTCCAGGGACTCCACATGGTCGTAGATCGCCACCGACAGCACCTTGGTCTCGCCCGGGATGTTGCCGCCGATCATCAGCACCACGCCGAATTCGCCGACCGTATGGGCAAAGCCGAGCACCGCGCCGGTGAGCAGACCGGGCCGCGCCAGCGGGATCGCCACGCTGAAGAAGGCCCGCAGCGGCGAGGCGCGCAGAGTCGCCGCCACCTCCATGGGCCGCGGGCCCATGGCCTCGAAGGCGTTGCGCACCGGCTGCACCACGAAGGGCAGGGAGTAGATCACCGAACCCACCACCAGGCCGGCAAAGGTGAATGGCAGGGTGCCGAGGCCAAGGGCCTTGGTCA
>CAZMMH010000168.1:0-5652 GCA_964567315.1 uncultured Gammaproteobacteria bacterium | reverse complement strand
AGGTCGCGGGCGTGATAGCGGAAGCCCTCCTGCTGCTTCAGCGACAGGTCGTGCTCTTCGTCCACCACGATCAGGCCCGGACGGGCAAGGGGGGTGAAGACCGCCGAGCGGGTGCCGATGACCAGCGGCGCGCGCCCGTCGCGGGCGGCCAGCCAGGCACAGAGCCGTTCCCGCTCGCCGAGCCCGGAGTGGAGCACTGCCAGCGGCACGCCGAGGCGGCCGAAGCGCCGTACCAGCTGTGGCGTCAGGCCGATTTCCGGGACCAGTATCAGGACCTGGCGCCCGGCCTCGAGGACCGTTTCGATCAGACGCAGGTAGACCTCGGTCTTGCCGCTGCCGGTGACCCCCTCGAGGAGGAAGGCGCCGAAACCCTGCAACCCTTGGTGCACCGCCTCGACCGCCGCCTGCTGGGCGGCATTGAGGCTGGGTGGCGGTGCCCCGGTGGCTTCCGCCACGCTCAGGCAGGGGCGTTGCTCGGTCGTAACCCAGCCGCGCCGCTCAAGGCTGCGCAGGGCGCCCCGCCAGTCGCCCTCCAGGTCGCCGAGGCCGTCACTGCCGAGAAGGCCGTCGGGGGCGGCCTGGAGGCGGGCGAGCACCGCCGCCTGGCGGTGGGCCCGGCCCAGCTCCGCTGGCGAGGCGTCATGACCGGCAGGGCTGAGACGCCAGAGGCGTTCGCCCTCGGCCTGGGCCGGCTCACCCCGGCGCAGCAGTACCGGGAGGGCGGTGGCGAAGGCATCGCCCGGCGGCGCCCGATAATAGTCGCCGGCCCAGCGGGCCAGCTCCAGAATGTCGGGCGGCAACACCGGCTCGCGGTCGAGCAGCGCGCTGGCCGGCTTCAGGCGCCCCGGCTCCAAATCGCTCTCGGCGGTCAGGGCCACCAGCAGCCCCACCTTGTGGCCGCGGCCGAACGGGATCCGCAGGCGCACGCCGGGGGATAGATCGGCCGGATCGACCCCCGCCGGCGGCAAATAGTCGAACAGTCGGTAGAGCGGCGACGGCACGGCCACGCGGAGGATGCTGGGGGCGGATTGCATGGCCGCGACTTTACCATCGCGGGCCCTTCGCGCCGACCGCCAAACCGGTCACGGTTAGGCACGCAACTTAACCTTGTTTGTGAAGTGCAGCACGCTAAGTGCTTATCTCTGGATGGTTTCACGGATTATCCACAAAACCTGTGGATAACTTTGTGGATGAAGTGGGGCCAACGGCCTTCAGGCCCCGCCGTCATTACACTGAGGTTAAATTGGCGAAAAAATAACCGCCCGCTCTAAGTTATGAAAAAACATTAAGTTATGCGTCGGCTGCAATGCTCGGCGGGCCAGGGTGGCGACGCCGCATGGGGTGACCTCCCCAGTTTTTCACAATGCGCCGAAATTGTGCATAACCGGTGCGTCCGGGCTTGTTTTCGAGGTCGGCTTATGGTTCGGCAAGGCCCGGTGCCGGCAGTCCGTCGATGCTTAGTGCGTTATTTTTCCGGCGATATTCCTCCAGTCCCGCCTCCCCCCGCTTTTCTGCCCACGCCTGCAGTTCGCTGCGCTGGCCGACCAAGCTCATCAGCGGCACGCCGAAGCCGCAGGAACTCTGCACCCGCCCGACCCGGATGCGCACGATCTGGCGGACCCCCGCCAGCTCCGGCGGGAATAGCTCCCGTAACCGCTCCCAGTCGGCGCCGCCAGGCAGCACCACCTCACCACGGCCGTAGAGACGCAGGATCCGGGGCGCCCCTGCAAAGGCGCAGAACATCACCGTGATGCGGCCGTTTTCGGCCAGGTGGGCCGCGCTCTCGTTGCCGCTGCCGGTGAAATCAAGGAAGGCCGCCTCCAGTGGTCCCAGCAGACGAAAGGTGTCGTGGCCACGGGGTGAAAGATTGATGTGGCCGTCGTCGGCGAGGGGCGCGGTGGCCACGAAGAACAGGGGTTGCTCGGCGATCCAGTCGGCGAGTTCGGCGGTAACGGTGTCGTGCAGCTTCATTGGGTAGCACTCCGATGGGGGCAGTTCTCGATGCTATGCGGGCCCACGGTCGTGTCAACCACGGGCCCGCTGCTGCGTTGTCAGCCATGTAGGACAACAAAAGGGAGAGCCATACGATGCCTTCAATGAAGCGAAATCTCGTGATTCTTGCCGCCCTTGCGCTGGGCGGGCTGCCCCTGCTGGCGGGCGCCGCCGACCGCGGCGACCGGATCCACCAGCGCCTGGACCGGCGCGGCGACCTTATCCAGGGCCATCTCGACCGCAAGGGCGACCGGATAGACAACCGTTTCGACCATCGTGCGAACAGGGCCGCGGCCAACGGCCACGACCGTCTGGCCACGCACCTGGACAACCGTGGCGACCGCATCGACCGTCGCCTGGATCACCGAGGGGCGCGCATCGAACGTCACCTCGACCGCGTGGGCGCGCGGCGCGAGGGCCGGTATGATCGGCGCCTTGGCGGCGGTCGTTGAGCCGACGCGGCTGAGGAGGGGGGGCGGCGCTGGACACGCGTAGGGAAATGGACAGCTTTCTTCAGGGTGTCGAGCGCCGTGCCTACCGGATGGCCGAGTTCGCCACGGGGCACCGCGAGGACGCACTGGATATCGTGCAGGACGCCATGATGGGGCTGGTGCGTTCCTATGCGGCGCGTCCGGCGGAGGAGTGGGGCGCGCTGTTTTACCGTATCCTGCAAAGCCGTATCCGCGACTGGCAGCGGCGCAACATCGTGCGCAGCCGCCTGCGCAGCTGGCTGGGCCTGGCCCGCGGGGACGATGCCGATCCGCCCGGCGATCCCATGGACACCCTGCCGGATCCCCGCGCCGACGGCCCGGTTGCGGCGCTCTCGCGGCAGGCCGCGATGGCGCAGTTGGAGGTGGCCCTGCGTCGTCTGCCCCTGCGCCAGCAGCAGGCATTTCTGCTGCGGGCCTGGGAAGGGCTGGACGTGGCCGCCACCGCCGATGCCATGGGCTGTTCGCAGGGCAGCGTGAAGACTCACTATTCCCGTGCCCTGAACACCCTGCGCGGCCACCTGGAGGCATATCGATGAGCGAACACGAGCGCGAGTTGCAGGAGGCCCTGCGCCGGCGCCTCGACGCCGGGCTCGAGGCGCTCGACGCTGAGACCCTGGCGCGGCTTGCCCGCCCCCGCCGCGAGGCCCTGTCCCGGCTGGGGCAGGGGCGCAAGGCGGGCTGGCGGCGGCCGCTGCTGGCCGGCGGGCTGGCGCTGGCGGCGGTTGCGGTGCTTGGGCTCGCCCTGCTGCTGGAGCGACCGCAAGGCTACGACCCCGGTGCGGCGCCGGAGGGGTTGGAGATGCTCTCCAGCCAGGACTACGACATCGCCCAGGATCTGGATTTCTATCTGTGGCTGGAGCAGCAGCATGGCGCGAGCTGAGTGCACGCTACTGCTGTTCGGCCTGCTGCTGTCGGGGCTGGCGGCCGCCGCCGACGCGCCGCCGGCACAGGCCGCCAACGCCGCGCCGTCGATGGAGCTGCTCGAGTTCCTCGGCGGCGTCGGCGGCGACGAACAGGCCTGGAACATCGTCCAGGTTGCCGCGCCCGCCGCGGCGACCACGGATCATCCGCAACCATCCCAGGCCGACAACGGAGGCAAGGGTCATGACTAGACGAATGCGGCGGCTGGTGGTGCTGCTGTTACTGCTGGGGCTGCCGCTGGCCGCCGCCCGGGCGGCGGCCCCCGCGTGGAATCAATTGCCGGCGGACCAGCAGCGCCTGCTCCAGCCCTATGCCCAGCGCTGGGACAGCCTGCCCGCCGAGCGGCGCGAGGCCCTGGTGCGTGGCGCCCAGCGCTGGCAGGCGATGACCCCGGAGCAGCAGGCACGGGCCAGGGAGCGGCTGAAACGCTGGCAACAGATGAGCCCGGAGCAGCGGCAGCAATTGCGCAAGCGCCTGAAGCGCTTCCAGGCCATGTCGCCGGAGCAGCGCCAGGCCCTGCGCGAGCGCTACCGGCGCTTCCAGCAGCTCTCGCCCGAGCAGCGCCAGGCCCTGCGTGAACGCTGGCAGGCGATGACCCCGGAACAGCGTCAGGCCCTGCACGCGCGGGTCCAGCAGCTGAGCCCGGAACAGCGCCAGCAGCTGCGTGAGCGCTTCCGCCAGGCCACACCCGAGCAGCGCCGGGCCATGCGCCAGCGCCTGTTCCAGGGAGGTGGCCGCTGAACGGCAGCGGCTCCGGAAACTAAAAAAGGCCCCTTACGGGGCCTTTTTCATCGGTCCGGCAGTTGCCGCTATTCGCCGAGTCCCATGCTGATGTAGCCGGTGGGGCAGACATCGGCGCAGATGTGGCAGCCGATGCAGCGCGAGTAGTCGGTGTAGACGTAGCGGCCGGTGGTGGACTTGGCCTTCGGCGTCTTCTTCACCGCCTCCTGCGGGCAGAACACGACGCAGTTGTCGCACTCGAAGCACATGCCGCAGCTCATGCAGCGATCGGCCTCGGCCTTGGCCTCCTCCTCGCTCAGCGCCACCAGGCGCTCGTCGAAGTGGCCCAGCACGTTCTCCGCCGTCACCTCGTGCTCCTTGCGGATGTGGCGCGGGGTGAACTTGAAGTGGCCGAGGAACAGCTCCTGGGCCGGAATCACCTCGTTGGTCGAGCGGTCCTCGAAGTTGTGCACCGCCCAGTCCTGGTCGGAGGTGCCGCGCAGGCCGAGGTCGATCTCCTTGGCGAAGCCCTCCTCCTGGATGATCTCGTCCTTGCCGCGGGCGTGGTAATCGCCCGGCTGCAGCCCGGTCTCTTGCAGTTTGCCGAGGAGCTTGAAGTGGTGCACGTCCACCTTGGGGCGCTTCTTCATTTCCTCGTGCTTGAGGTAGTGGTCGATGCTGTCGACGGCGATCGAGGCCTGGCCGATGGCGGTGGTCAGCAGGTGCGGGCGGATGATGTCGCCGGCGACGAAGTAGCCTTCCTTGCCCTTGGCCTGGAAGAAGCTGTCGGTGGCGATCGCGCCGCGGCCGTTGTCCAGCTCCTCCATGCCTTCGAGGTCGCCGGTCTGGCCGATGGCACCGACCACCAGGTCCGCCGGAATGTCCTCCTCGGAACCCTCGATGACGCTGGACTCGCTGCCCTTCCACTCGACCCGCACCACGCGCAGGGCGACGGCGCGGCCGTCTGCGCCCAGCACTACCTCGAGCGGCATAAGGCTGCCCCGGATGGCGACACCCTCAGACTCGGCGGCGTCCACCTCGTGCTTGGCGGCCGGCATCTGTTCCACCGGCCGGCGGTAGCAGAGGGTCACCTCGGCGCCTTCCTTCATGGCCACGGTGGCCACATCGTGGGCGGTGTGGCCGATGATCACGTTTTCGGGACGGTCGTCCTCGTGGGTTTCGGTGATGCCGCCGAGGCGGCGGGCCACGGAGACCACGTCCATGGCGGTGTCGCCGCCGCCGACCACCACCACGCGCTTGCCGACGTGCTGCAGCCGGCCGTCGTTGAAGGCGCCGAGGAAGGCGACGCCGGAGACGCAGTTGACCGCGTCGCCACCGGGGATCGGCAGGCCGCGGCCGGACTGGGCGCCGATGGCGATGAGTACGGCGTCGAACTCCTTCTCGATCTCGGCCATGGTGACCTCACGGCCGATGCGGGTCTCCATGCGGGTCTCGACGCCCATGTCGAGGATGCGCTGGATCTCGCCGTCCAGCACCTCGCGGGGGGTGCGGTAGCCGGGGATGCCGT
>CAZMMH010000167.1:0-5654 GCA_964567315.1 uncultured Gammaproteobacteria bacterium | reverse complement strand
GATGAAGTCGCAGCCGCTGGCCTACAACAAGGACAACCAGGAGGACAAGGAGCCCCTGTTCGACACAGTGGACACGGTGCGCGGCAGCCTGCGGGTGTTTGCCGACATGATGCCGGCGGTGACGGTCAAGCGCGACCGCACCCGCGAGGCGGCGCGGCGCGGCTTCTCCACCGCCACCGATCTGGCGGACTACCTGGTGCGCAAGGGGGTGGCCTTCCGCGACGCCCACGAGATCGTCGGCCGCGCGGTGCGCTTCGGCGTCGAGCACGAACAGGATCTGGCGGAGATGAGCCTGGATGCGCTGCAGGGTTTCTCCGACGCCATCGGCGAGGACGTGTTCGAGGTATTGACCCTGGAGGGTTCGGTGGCCGCGCGCAACCACATCGGTGGGACCGCGCCGACCCAGGTGGAGGCGGCCTGCGCCCGCGCCCGTCAGCGGCTCGCCGACAACTGAGCTTGCGCCGGGACGCTTTGGAGTAGTATTGCGAATACGTAAGGAAACACCGCGGGCCGGTGCCCGGGCGGGGGATGGAATGGGCGAAGACAGTCTCGACGGCCTGCGGCAACGACTGGCGGAATTTGCCCGCGCCCGCGACTGGGAGCAATTCCACTCGCCGAAAAACCTCTCTATGGCGCTGATCGCCGAGGCTGCAGAGCTGGTCGAACATTTTCAATGGCGCAGCGAAGAGGCGAGCTACCGGCTGCCGCCGGAGACCCTGCGCGAGGTCGGCCTGGAGCTGGCCGACATCCTCATCTACCTGGTGCGCTGCGCCGACCGGCTCGGCGTGGACCTGCTGGCGGCGGCCGAAGAGAAGGTCGCGATCAACGAAACGCGTTACCCGGTGGAACGGGTGCGGGGCCGGGCCGGAAGGGCGGAAGAGTTCCGCGATCCGGAATGATGCGGGCTTCGGCGTGCTGAAGACCGGCCGACACGAGGGATATCCCCGATTCTGCACGCGCGCCAAGCGCCGCGGAGGATGAGCCCCAGAGCATGAGCGCCAAGCCGCCCAGACCGCTACGCGACGGCGATACCCTGGACTACCGCGCGGTACGCCGGCGCTTCAACGCGCTCAACCTCTCCCGCCTGATGCGGGTCAAGGAACGGCTGCGCAGCCGGCAGAGGCTGTTCTTCGACCTGGTACCACTGCTGTTTCACGTCAACCATCCCCTGCTGCCGGGCTATGTCTCCAAGGAGACGCCAGCCGGCATCTTCGATTTCCAGCCGGGCAAGACCGAGACGGAAGCGGCGCGCCAGGTGGCCAAGGGCTTCCAGCACAAACGGCGCGCGCTGCTGCGCCACTCCATCGACGCGCTGTACGTAATGGGCAGCGTCGGCACCATCGCCTATTCGGACAAGAGCGACTTCGATTTCTGGCTCTGCTATCCCTCCAGCCTGGGCATCGAAGAGCTGGAAGAGCTCGCACGCAAGGCACGCCTGATCGAGGAGTGGGCCGCCTCGATGGAGGTGGAGGTGCACTTCTTCCTAATGGACGCCGACGCCTTCCGCCGCGGTGACCGCGCGCGCCTGACGGTGGACAGCAGCGGCAGCGCCCAGCACCACCTGCTGCTGGACGAGTTCTACCGCACCGGCCTGCTGCTAGCGGGCAAATACCCCGCCTGGTGGCTGGTGCCGCCGGAGTTCGAGCGGGAGTACGACGACTACATCGCCCGCGTGCTGCACCAGCGCTTCGTGGATCCGCGCGAGGTGGTCGACTTCGGCGGCATGGCGGAGATCCCCGCCGGTGAATTCATTGGCGCCGCCCTCTGGCAGCTGTTCAAGGGGATCGACTCGCCCTACAAATCGGTGTTGAAGATCCTGGTGATGGAGGCCTACGCCAGCGAGCATCCCCACATCGACCTGCTCAGCCAGCGCTTCAAACGGGCGGTCTACGACGGCGAGACCCAGCTCGACCGCCTCGACCCCTACCTGATGATGTACCAGAAGGTGGCGGAATACCTCGCCGGGGAGCAGCGGCGCCTGGAGCTGGCGCGCCACTGCTTCTACTTCAAGGTGGAGCTGCCCCTCTCCAAACGCAACCGGGTCGACGACTGGCGCTACGAGCTGCTGCGGGCGATCACCCGGGAATGGAACTGGAGCGACGCGACCCTGCATCTGCTGGACGCCCGGCCCGGCTGGAAGCTGCTGCAGGTGCTCAAGGAGCGCCGCTCCCTGGTGGACGAACTCAGCCACAGCTACCGCGTGCTCTCCGGGCTGATCCGTGAACACGCGGACGATACGCCGATCGCCGCGGCCGACCTGCACGTGCTCGGGCGCAAGCTGTACGCGGCCTTCGAGCGCAAGGCGGGCAAGGTGGAGCTGGTCAACCCGGGCATCTCCGGCGACCTGCGGGAAAAGCATCTGACCCTGCAGGAGAACGTCGACGAGCGGGGACGCGGTGCCTGGTCACTCTACCTGGACCAGGCCAGCGGCGAGACCGCCGAGGAGCCGGTGAGGCGCGCCTCCGGCCTGCTGGAACTGCTGGCCTGGTGCCATTTCAACCGGATCACCGACAACGGCACCAACTTCAGCCTGCACACCGAGCGCAGCAGCCTCAGCGAGTTGGAGCTGCGCGGCATGCTCGATCGCCTCAACCGGGTCTTTCCGCGCGGCCGGCTGCCCAGCGCCAACATCGAGGCACTGTCGCGGCCGGCGCTGGTGGAGCAGAGCCTGCTGTTCGTCAATGTCGGCTTCGACCCGATGGCACGCCTGCTGATGCACGGTATTCATCTCACCACCGGGCGTCTGGACGCGCTCAGCTTCGGCGCCATGTGGGAGAACCTGGCGCTCAGCTTCGATCAGCTGCTGGTGAACAACTGGCAGGAGGTGCTCACCTTCCGTAGCGCCGGAACCACGGCAGTACTCGACTGCCTGTGCAAATACCTGGCGCATACCCCCCTCTCCCTCGGCATCCGCCCGACACCGGTGTCGGTCGCCTGCCTCTCCTCCACCCGCGGCATCACCATCGCAGGGCGCATCGAAGAGCTGTTCGCCGACGTGATCGACTGCTATTACGGCGGCCAGCACCCGGCCAACAGCCGCTACGTGGTGCGCATCGGCAACGGCTATCATTTGTTGCAGGTGGAGAACGACCTGCTGCGCCACAGCCCGGCCGGCAACCTCGAGGGGCTGCAACGCCTGTTGTCGGCGCCGCAGGCCCATTTCAGCCCGGTGGTGGTCGACCGCCACGCGCTGAGCGAATCGCCGCTGGCCCTGCTGCTGGCCCACAACCACGAACACCGGGTGCAGCTCGCCTATTTCGTGCAGCACGAGGAGGCCGACGTCTACGTCCTCGACGAAAAGGGTTCGCTGTTTCACCAGCGGGTGCCCTTTCACGACGCCGCCAGCCTGCTCAGCCAGTACCAGTGGTTCTTCGATGCGGTGCTGCCGCGGCGCAGCTTCCTCGCCACCGGCAGCCACGACACCCGCTACCAGAACGAGGTGGAACTGAGCCAGGTGGTCCGCGACCCCGCCACCGGCCATTTCTCCCTCGAGGCGCGCAAGGTGCCGCGCCGCCTGTCGCGCCGCTATTTCAACGTTCAGGTTATCGGCGACAAGGTGGCCGACCGCTCGGTCTACACCATCTATTGCGACGACCTGGAGTTTTCGACCCTGGAACACGGCGAGGCCCTGTTCGACGTGGTGGCCGCGCACCTCCTCGCGCGTCGTGCCAGCGGCGAGCACTATCCGATCTACATTACCGACATCGATATCTCCAAGACGCTGCTCAACGACGACGTGGTCGGTGAGCTGCAGACCATTCATTATCTGAACTACAAACGGCGGGTCGAGGAGCACCTCAACCAAGCGCTGGAAAGGGCCTAGCCCCACGACTACCCCGCGCACCTTTTGGTGCGCGCGCGGCCCTCTTTTGCACTACAGTAGTGCGCAGGGGTACATCCGAACGCCCCCGCCCTCCCCCATGCTGCTCCGTATCGTATTGATTTAAAATAGTTGTTTGATGCAACAGAAAAGTCCTGAGGCGTGCACCTGGACCCTCGCAACCTGGACTGGATCTTGCTTTATTGAAGTGCATGAATGACCTGAGCCAATTTACCCGGCTGGGCGAGCGCGCCATCGAGAACCTCACGACCGCAGTGACCCTGCTCGATTCCGCGCTGACCCTGGTCTACCTCAACCCGGCCGCGGAGATGCTGTTCGAGATCAGCGCCCGCAAGGCCCGCGGCATGCCGCTGGTTTCGCTGCTGCTCGATCAGGGCACGGTGGCCGAAAGCATGATCGAGTCCCTGGAGAGCGGCCATCCGTTCAGCGAGCGGGAGCTGACCCTCTCCCTGCCCGGCGGCCGCAGCGCCACCGTCGACTGCATCGTCAGCCCGGTGTTCGAACCCAATGAGCCGCCGGTGCTGCTGGTGGAGTGGCTGCATCTCGACCGTCATCTGCGGATCAGCCGCGAGGAGCACCTGATTAACCAGCACAACGCCACCAGCGCCCTGCTGCGTGGCCTGGCCCATGAGATCAAGAACCCTCTCGGCGGCCTGCGCGGCGCGGCCCAGCTGTTGGAGCGCGAGCTGGAAAGCCCGGAACTGCGCGAATACACCGCGGTGATCATCGACGAGGCCGACCGCCTGCAGAACCTGGTCGACCGCATGCTCGGACCCCGCCAGCTGCCGCAGCGGGCCGAGGTCAACGTGCACCAGGTGCTGGAGCGGGTGCGCCAGCTGGTGCGTGCCGAGGCGCCGCCCGGGGTCTCCATCCGCCACGACTACGATCCCAGCATTCCGCATATCATCGGCGACCACGACCAGCTGGTACAGGCCGCCCTCAACATCGTGCGCAACGCCGTGCAGGCCCTCGGCGACAAGGGCCAGGTGACCCTGCGCACGCGGGTCCAGCGCCAGTTCACCATCAACCACCGGCGCCACAAGCTGGTGGTGCGTGTGGACATCATCGACAACGGTCCGGGGATCCCGCCGGATCTGCAGGAAAGCATTTTCTACCCCATGGTTTCCGGCCACGCTGAGGGCACCGGCCTCGGGCTTTCCATCGCCCAATCGGTGATCAGCCAGCACGGAGGCCTGATCGAGTGCCGCAGCAAACCGGGACGGACGGTGTTCTCCCTGCTGCTGCCCCTGGAGGCAAACCCATGAACAAACCGCAACCTCACGTCTGGGTCATCGACGACGATCACGGCATCCGCTGGGTGCTGCAGCGCGCCCTGACCCAGGCCGGTATCCGGGTCACCGTGTTCGAGGACGGTACCGGGGTCGAAAGCGGGCTCGGCCGCGAGATGCCCGACGCCATCATCACCGACATCCGCATGCCGGGCATCGACGGCCTGGGCCTGCTCGGGCGCGTCCGCGAGCGCTATCCCAACCTGCCGGTGATCGTGATGACGGCCCACTCGGACCTGGACAGCGCGGTTGCCGCCTACGAAGGCGGGGCGTTCGAGTACCTGCCCAAGCCCTTCGACGTGGACGAGGCGGTGGCCCTGGTGGAGCGGGCCATCGGCCACGCCCGGCGCAGCGGCGCGGCACTGCCCGAGCAGGCGGACGAAACCGAGATCATCGGCGAGGCGCCGGCAATGCAGGAGGTCTTCCGCGCCATCGGCCGCCTTACCCGTTCCAACATTACCGTGCTCATCAACGGCGAATCGGGTACCGGCAAGGAGCTGGTGGCACGCGCGCTGCACGGCCAC
>CAZMMH010000166.1:0-5667 GCA_964567315.1 uncultured Gammaproteobacteria bacterium | reverse complement strand
CCTGGGACGCCACCGAGGCGGCCCGGAAGGCCCTGTCCACGGTCCACCGCAGCGGCCAGCGCTTCGGCGTGAACTATCTGATCGACATCCTCCTGGGCAAGGAGGACGAGCGCATCCGCCGCTTCGGCCACGACCGCCTCAGCACCTTCGGCATCGGCAAGGAACTGAGCGCGCTGGAATGGCGCGGCGTCTTCCGCCAGTTGATCGCCGGCGGCCTGCTGGCGGTGGACGTGGAGGGCCACGGCGCCCTGCAGCTGGCGGAGGCCTGCCGCCCGGTGCTGCGCGGCGAGCGCCAGCTCTACCTGCGCAAGGAGGCCGCGGCCGCGCCGCGCAAGGCCCGCGCCCGGCGCCCCGCCGCCGGCCTGGTCAAGGGGGCCGACGAGGCCCTGTGGGAGGCGCTGCGCGCCCGCCGCCGCGAGCTGGCCGCCGAGCAGGGGGTGCCGCCCTATATGATCTTCCACGACGCCACCCTGATGGAGATGGTCGAGCGGCGCCCCACCAGCCTGCGCGAGCTGGGGGCCATCGGCGGCGTCGGCGAGCGCAAGCTGGAGGACTACGGCGCCGAGTTCCTCGAGGTGCTGGAGGCCTTTCCGGCGGCGGACGAGGCGCCACCGGTGGACACCGCGGCGGAGAGCCTGGCGCTGTTCCGACTGGGGCTGGACGTGGCCGCCATCGCCGAGCGCCGCGGCCTGCGCGCCAGCACCATCTACGGCCACCTGGCGGCCGCCATCGCCCGCGGCGAGGTGGAGCTGGGCGAGGTGGTGAGCCTGGACGAGCCCGAGCTGCGCCGGATCCAGGACGTCCTGCTCGAATCGGGCCCGGCAGGACCGGCCATCGGCGCCGCCCACAAGGCCCTCGAGGGCGCCTACGACCACGGTGTCCTGCGCTGCGTCCAGGCCGCCTGTGGGTTGGGTGGATAAAAGAGCCTGCCTCGCGCAAAGACGCTAAGGCGCAAAGGGAAAACCTAAATACGGCTGGTGCGGCTGCTGGCTTATCTGGCACCGCTGCCAATGTGAATCAAGGCGTATGCGCCCACGAGCCCGAGCGGACCAACAAGCATCCACCGGTTCGCGACCGCGACAAGACAACGATTAGATTTTCTTTGCGCCTTGGCGCCTTTGCGCGAGACACGATTTTCGGTTTTCCCTAAACCGCCAGTCGCCAGACGATCACCACCCAAAGCAGGAACAGGATCGCCACGCTGAGCAGAAAGCTGTCGCGGCGGCGGGACACGCCGCGGTCGCGCAGGTGGATCACGCCGTGGACCACCCGGGCTGCCACGTAGGCCCAGGCCAGGGCCAGCAGGGCCGGGTCCGCCAGGCGGGCGGCGAAGACGGTGAGCACACCGGCGTAGAACAGCACCGGGGTCTCGAACAGATTGTTGAAGTGCTGGTAGGCGGCACGCATGGAGCCCGGCGCCTCGAAGCCGCCGCCGTAGCGGAAATAGGCCGGGTTCAGGCCGCCGGCCACCGCGCGGAAGGCGCGCCGGAGCATCACCGCCGAGACCAGGTAGGTCCAGCCCACCAGCGCCGCCATCGGAAAGAGAATCTGCTTCTGCTCCATGCCGCCTCCCGGACGTCCGTCCACCGTTTTCCTCCATGCTATTTCGGGGCAGAATATGTTCAAGAACATAATCTGGCCGCTGCCGAAGGAGACGCCAGCCATGCCCTACCCTCCGGAGCATCGGGAACAGACCCGCAGCCGGATCCTCGACGCCGCCGCGTGCCTGTTCGCCCGCCAGGGCTTCGACGCGGTCTCCATCGACGACCTGATGGAGGCGGCGGGACTCACCCGCGGCGCCTTCTATCACCACTTCGCCACCAAGGGCGAGGTCTATGCCGCGGCGATCCCCCACGCCACCGGCAACAGCCCGCTGGCGCGGGCAAAGCTCGAGGAGGCGTCGCCGGCACAGTGGTTCGAGGCGACCGTCGCCCGCTACCTCAGCCGCGAACACCTGGAGGCCGCCCCGGCGCCCTGCCCGCTGGCCTTCCTGGTCACCGACGTGGGCCGGCGCGAGGGGCCGGTACGCGAGGCCTACACGCGCGGGTACAAGGGCCTGCTGGCGCTGTTGCGGCGGCAGTTGCGGGATAGTGAGGGAACGGCGGCGGAAAAGGCGGCACTGGCGGTAAGCGCGCTGATGATCGGCGGGGTCGCGGTCGCCCGCGCGGTCGATGACGACGCCACCGGCGAGCACCTGCTGGCGGCCTGCCGGGAAACGGCACGCGCCCTGCTGGGCATCGAGGAAGGGGAAGTGCCGGAAGGTTGAGAGCCTGTGGCGGGATGAGCGGGGCCCGCGTCACACGCGGACCCCGCAAGGGCAAAGGCGGCGGGAGGACTCAGTCCTCGTCGTCCTCCCACTCCTCGTCGTCCCCATCACCGGCCTCGGCGCCCACCAGTTCGTCCTCCACCTCCTTTTCCACCGGCGCCTTCCTGCTGGCCGCGGGCGCACTGCGCTCGGGGATGTTGAGCACCTTGGCACCCCGGGGTTTGAAGTTGCGCTTGGCCTCGGTGAAGCCCTCCTTGAGTTCGGCGATCACGCCGTCCTCGCCGGTACCGAACTCGCGCAGCTTCGGTTCGACGATCTCCCGGCTGTATTCCAGGATCGCGCCGCGCTTGAGATTGAAGATGTAGACCGTCTTGGCGTTGCCGGTGTTCATCCGGCGGTCCAGCAGCACCGGCGAACTCTTGTCGCCGGCATCGAGGACCCCATACCACAGAGAATTGTCGCTCATCGTTTCGCTTCCCGAGGTTTCAAATCAGGAACCATGACCGTGGTTTCACCGCCCCACCGGAGGGTGGTGCGGCCGCTCCCAGCGGGGCCCACCCGACGGTCTGGACCGGGGCGCTTCGCGGGGTCTGCGGGCGGAGTATTGGTCGGGTCCCGGCTTCTGTCCAGATGTCTGGTGAAGTTTTTTTCCCGGGCTGTGAAGACGGGCGCGCACGGGCAACACGGACGTAACAGGAAGCCCCTACCATCCGCGCCCAACCATGCGATACCGGGGGGAAGCTATGGAGACCCACGCCTTGCGCCGTCCGCTGCGCCTGGTCCAGATTTCCGACCTGCATTTCGGCGCGGAGCCGGGCGATATCCTCGACACCCGGGTCAATACGGACGACACCCTGCGGGCGGTGCTTGACCGCATCCACTACCACGAACGGGGCCTGGAGGGGGTGGTGGTGACCGGCGACCTGGCCCAGGATCCGGTGGACGCCGCCTATCAGCGCTTGCTGGCGACCCTCAACCGCTACCGCACCCCGTTCTACTGCCTGCCGGGCAACCACGACGACGCCGGCCGCATGCTCGGCATCCTCAACGCCGGCAACGTCGCCTGCCCGCGCCTGCTGCTGCGCCACGACTGGCTGCTGCTGATGCTCGACAGCAGCGTCCCCGGCAGCGCCCACGGCGAGCTGGACCCGGTCGAACTGGAGTTCCTCGACGACGTGCTGTCGCGCCACCCGGCGCCGCACGCCATGGTCTTCCTGCACCACCACCCGCTGCCGGTGGCCAGCCCCTGGATCGACGCCATCGGCCTGCGCGGGGGCCAGCGGCTGCTCGATATCCTGGCCGGCCACGACAAGGTCCGCGGCGTGGTCTTCGGCCACGTGCACCAGCCGGTGGACCGCAGCTACCGCGGCATCCGCCTGCTCGGCACGCCGGCCACCTGCGTCCAGTTCACGCCCCTGCGGGAGCAGCTGGAGATCGACAGCGCGCCGCCGGCCTACCGCAGCCTGGCGCTGCACCCCGACGGCGGGATCGAGACGAGCCTGGAGTATGTGGCCCTGCCGCGCCTGAGCGCGCTGGCCTAAAGGCGGCGGTCGCCTCCGGCGCCGAAATCAGGGCCGCCGGCGGCAAGCTCCGTGCGCTCCACGACCCGCCCCGCATCGTCGAAGATCCGCAGGGCGAGACGCCCGGCCAGGGCCACGAACAGCTCCCAGCGGGGCGGGTCGGGGTGGCGGTGGGGGCGCAGGCAGCTGTCCGGCCCGAACGCCTTGCGCATGCGCTGGACCGGGCCCTCCAGGGTCGGGTGATGGTTGCGGTTGCGCCGAGGCCGCGGGCTGGCCGCGGCCTCGGCGGCAAGACGCCGCACACTGCCGGCATCGATGGCCCGCAGGGCGGCGCCGGTCGCCGTCAGGCCTCCATCAGGCCTCCATCAGGGCGTCCAGCTCACCGTCCATCTTCAGCTCGGTGAGCTCGCTGAAACCGCCGATCCAGCGACCGTCGATGGTGAACTGGGGCACGCTGCGCGCGTGCTCGGTGACCTCCAGCATCTCGCGCAGGGCCGCATGGTCGCCGTCCACCCGCGCCTCGACGAAGGGGATCCGCCACTTTGCCAGCAGCCCCTTGGCCTTGTCGCAAATGGGGCAGGTGCCGGTGCTGTAGATCTTCACTCTGCTCATCTCTTCCACCTTTACGCTCACGGATTGGCGGCCGGCCCGGGGCCCGTCCGCCGGCACATGGTATAAGACCTGTGACGCGCGCCCAATGGGTGCCAACCGAAAGACTCGACACGGAGGCGGCCCGCGGCGCCGGTTCGACCATGCACGACTCCCTGGCCATACGGCTCGACGGACGCGAGATCCTCGCGATCCCCCGCGACGGCGGCGTCCCCGGACGCATGCGCTCGCAGCTGGCGCGAATCGACGGCATTCTGGCCGCCGGGGTCGAACACCAGGGGCGGCCGGTCGATCCCGCCGATGCCGAGCAGCGCCTGCACTACGCCGTCGGCGAACTGCTCAGCGCGGTCGAGCAGGGCGCCCGCGAGATGGCCCTCTGCTACACCTGGTTCCTGCGCCGCGAGCGCCCGGAGCTGACCGCGGTGGAGATCGCCGGCGACGACGACACCCTCAGCGTGCGCCTGCGCTTCGCCCGGGGGTGAGCGCCGCCGCAGGGCCTCAGGCGCCGGCCGCGTCGGCCGCGGGGTGGAGGTGCACGTCGCGCTGCGGATAGGGGATGCTGATGCCGTCGGCGTCGAAGCGCTGCTTCACCTTCTCCAGCAGATCCGAGCGCACCGCCAGGAAGTCCGTGCTCCGCACCCACGGCCGGACGAACAGGTCGACGCTGCTCTCGCCCAGATCCGCAACGCCCAGCGCCGGTGCCGGATCGGCCAGGATGCGCGCATCCTCGGCCATCGCCTCCTCGATCAGCTCCTTGGCCCGGCGGATGTCGTCGTCGTAGCCGATGCTGAAGATCAGGTCGATGCGCCGGGTCGGCCGCGCGCTGACGTTGACGATCGTGCCACTGAAGATCGCCGAGTTGGGCACGGTGATCTCGCGGTTGTCGGGCGAACGCATCAGGGTACTGAAGATGCGCACCTTCTCGACCACGCCGGAGGTCCCCGCGGCCTCGATGAAGTCGCCCGCCTTGAACGGCCCGAACAGAATCAGCATCACGCCGGCGGCAAAGTTGGCCAGGGAATCCTTGAGGGCCAGGCCGACCGCCAGGCCGGCGGCGCCCAACACCGCCAGCAGGGAGGTGGTGTTGACGCCCAATTGGTCGAGGGCGGCCAGTCCGACCGTCACCATCAGCACGGCGTGGGCGATGGAGGCGAGGAACTCGATCAGCACCGCATCCACCTTGGCCCGAGCCATCAGCCGCTTGGCCATGCGGGTCGCCACCCCGGCCAGCCAGCGGCCGACGAAAAAGATGACCAGCGCCATGGCCAGCCG
>CAZMMH010000165.1:0-5670 GCA_964567315.1 uncultured Gammaproteobacteria bacterium | reverse complement strand
TGATCTGCACCAGGCTGGCGGTGTCGGTCATGTCGCCGTAGTGGAGGATGAAGCGCCGGCCACCCTCGTGGGGATCCTGGTAGAGATGATCGATGCGGTCGGTATTGAAGGACGAGGAGCGACGCTTGATACCATGCACCTCGTAGCCCTTTTCCAGCAGAAACTCCGCCAGATAGGCACCGTCCTGCCCGGTGACACCGGTGATCAAAGCCCTTTTCATGCGCACCCCTGTATTGCGTTTCGGCCGCCCGCGCCCGGTTGCCATGCGCAACCACGGGACCCGCCCTGCCGCTGGCGGACCGGCGCACGGCATGCGGCGGCGCGGCGGCCAACTGCCGCGGGCGCGTGCCATGGTCTAGCCGAGAAGATACCCAGGCGGCCACTGGCGCTCAGCCGCGCCCCGCGGAGTTGAAGGCCCGCATGATACCGGAAACCGGAAACCGGGGCGCGTATAATGCCCCAGCCATGACGGCAGGGGCGGAAATGACGTGAAACGGGCAAGCGCCATCGGGCTGGCACTGCTGCTGAGCGCATGCGGCACCACGAGGATTCAGGAGAGGGTCGAGCATCCGCTGCCGGCGGCCGCGGCGGCCGAACTGCCCGCAGCGATCGCGGCCGGCGCCAGGGAGACCGGCTGGAGCCTGCGCCCGCTGCGTCCCGGACAGATTGAGGCGACCCGCACGGAGGGCGGCCGCATGGCACGGCTCGACATCCTCTATGACGACAAAGGCTATCGCCTGCGCTACCGCGACAGCAGCGGGATGGCCTTCGACGGCCGCCACATCGACCCAGCCTACAACCGTTGGATTCAAACCCTCGACCAGGCGATTGCCGACCGCCTGGCGGGCGCCGCCAAGCCGGCGAACTAGCCGGGGCGGCGATACCGCCGCCGCGGCCTTTCGGGCTACTTCTTCCTCACACCTTCCAGCGACAGGAACAGCTCGGCGGTCCGGGCCGTCGGCCCCAGGTCGTAGTCGATATTGAAATCCTTCAGGGTCAGGGTGGTGCGGCCGGTGAAGCCGCGGCGGTAACCGCCCCAGGGATCGGGACCGTGACCCACCTCCATGACGTCGATGGTCACCGGCCGGGTGACACCGTGCAGGGTCAGGTCGCCCTTGAGCAGGGCCTTGCCCTGGCCCAGCTCCTTGAAGGAGGTGCTGACGAAGCGGGCCTGGGGATACTTGGCGGTGTCGAAGAACTCGGCGCTCCGCAGGTGCTTGTCGCGCAGGGCGAAGTTGGTGTCGATGCTGGACATGTCGATGGTCACCGCCACCTTGGAGGCGTCGGGGTGCTTGGGATCGTAGCTGAAGCCGCCATGCCAGCGGTCGAAGCGGCCGAGCACGAAGCTGTAACCCAGGTGGCTGATCTTGAACTGAATGAAGGCGTGCTGGTTGGCGGTGTCGATCACGTAGTCGGCGGCCTGCGCCGGCACGCTGACGGCCAGTGCCAGCAGGACGAACCCCAACATGCGCTGTCTCATAACATCACTCCTCAGGTTAGGTGCTACCGCCCCAGCATCCGCAGCAGGGTACGGTCGCGGTCGATGAAATGGTGTTTCAGGGCCGCCGCGGCATGCAGCCCGGTCAGAGCCAGCAGGCCCCAGGCACAGGCCGTGTGCAGGCTGCCGAGGGTCTGGGCCAGTCCCGGCGACAGGTGCAGCAGGGGCGGCAGCGAGAGCGCCCCGAACAGCCGGAACGGCTCGCCCTCGGCGGTCAGGACCAGGTAGCCGCTCAGGCCGAGGGCAAAGACCAGCAGGTAGAAGGCCAGGTGCGCGACACGCGCGGCGAGCCGCTCCCAACGCCGCCGCCCCAAGGGGGCCGGCACGGGATTGAACCAGCGCCAGACCAGCCGCAGGGCCATCAGCGCCACCACGGCCAAACCGGCGGCCGCGTGCAGGACCGGCGCGCGGTGATACCACGGGTCGTAATAGCTCAGGCCGACCATCCACAGGCCCAGGGCGAACATACCGCCCAGGGCCAGGGCAAGGCCCCAGTGCAGCAGCAGCGCCACGGCACCGTAGCGATCCCCGTCATTGCGCCAGCGCACCACCGCACCCCCGGCCGCGACTCAGAGCCGCCCTTCCTGGTAGTCACGGAAGGCCTGGATCAACTCCGCCTGGGTGTTCATCACGAACGGACCGCGGCGCGCCACCGGCTCGGCCAGCGGGCGCCCGTGGACCAGCAGCAGGCGCGCGCCCTCCCCGCCGGCGAGCAGTTCCACCGCCTCGCCCGGGCCGAGCACGGCCAGCTCGTCCACCGCCACCTCCTCGTCGCCCACCCGGACATCGCCGGCGAAGACGTGGAGGAAGGCGTTGTGCCCGGCCGGCACGGGCTCGCGGTGGCGAGCCCCGGCGGCGAGACGGATGTCCAGGTAGCCGACCTCGGTGTAGAGGTCGGCCACCGGGCCCCGGGTACCCGCGGCGGTAGTGCCCGCGAGCACGCGGATCTCCACCCCGTCGTGGCGCTCGAGCGGAATCTGCGCCGGCTCCAACTCCTGGTAGCGGGGTGCGGTCATCTTGTGTTCGGCGGGCAGATTGACCCAGAGCTGGAAGCCGGAAAGCAGCCCCTCCTCCTGTTCGGGCATCTCCGAATGGAGGATGCCGCGCCCGGCGGTCATCCACTGGGCACCGCCGGCGCGTATCACCCCGCTGTGGCCGGCGTTGTCGCCGTGGCGCATGTGCCCGGCCAGCAGGTAGGTCACCGTCTCGAAGCCGCGATGAGGGTGCTCGGGGAAGCCGGCGATATAGTCATCGGGATCGTCGGAACGGAAGTGGTCGAGCAGCAGAAAGGGGTCGAGCATGTCCAGACGCGGGCTGCCGATCACCCGGGTCAGGCGCACACCGGCACCGTCGGAGGTCTCGAGCCCGCGGATGCGCTGGGCCACCTGACGCAGGGTTTCGCTCTCGATCTGTGCGTTCATCATAATCCTCGCCCGCCTTTGCCATAGCGGAATGCTTGGCCTTTGCTCAGTTTAGGGTTGCTGAATCGAGGATAAAGGCAATAATCAGCAAATCAGCGTTCTAAAGAGAAGAACAATGGACCGTTTCGAGGAGATGCAGACCTTTGTCGGCGTGGTGGATGCGGGCAGCTTTTCCGCCGCCGCCGAGCGCCTGCGGCTGGCCAAATCCGCGGTCAGCCGGCGGGTGGCCGAGCTGGAGGCCCGTCTCGGCACTCAACTGCTCAACCGCACCACCCGGCGCCTCTCGCTGACCGACTCCGGGCGCCAATTCTACGACCGGGCCACCCGGGTGCTGGCGGATCTGGAGGAGGCGGAACAGACGGTCAGCCGCGGCCAGAGCGAGCTGCGGGGCCGGCTGCGGGTCGCCGCGCCCCTCTCCTTCGGCATCCTGCATCTGGCGCCGCTGCTCACGGCCTTTCTCGGCGAACACCCGGAACTGAGCCTGGACCTGGACCTGAACGACCGCAACGTGAACCTGGTGGAGGAGGGCTTCGACCTCGCCGTGCGCATCGGCGAGCTGTCGGACTCCACCCTGGTCGCCCGCCGCCTGGCGCCCACCCGCATGGTGCTCTGCGCCAGCCCCGCCTACCTGGAGCGCCACGGCGAGCCGCGCTCGCCGGAGGAGCTGGCCAAGCACCAGGGGCTGATCTACGCCAACCTCCCCGACCCCCGCAACTGGCCCTACACCGACCCCGCCGGACGCCCGCTCAACCTGCGGGTGCCGGTACGCATGCGCTCCAACAACGGCGACGTGCTGCTGCGGGCGGCACTGGACGGCCTCGGCCTTGGCGTCATGCCCAGCTTCATCGTCTGGCGCGAACTGGCCGACGGCCGCCTGCGCACCCTGCTGCCCGACCACCCCCTGCCGGTTACCGCCGCCTATGCGGTCTTCCCCTCCCGCCGCCACGTCCCCCACCGGGTGCGGGCCCTGAGCGACTTCCTGGCGGAACGCCTGGGGGACGAGCCCTACTGGGACCTGCCGCCCGCCGCCGGCGCGAACGAAATTCCCGTATGAATCAAAATCGGGGCCGGTGGTCTAAACTGGTTGATACCGGAGAGCCGCTCCCGACGCAGGACGGCCCGCTGCATCGTCCCGTATTCGTGTCCATAGGTAACCCCCGATGTTCCAAGGCCTGCTTGCCCTTTCCCCGTGGGGATACGTGGGTGCGACCCTCGCGCTCACCCACGTCACCATCGTCTCCGTCACAGTCTACCTGCACCGCCACCAGGCCCATCGGGCGCTCGACCTGCACCCCGTGCTGGCCCACTTCTTCCGCCTCTGGCTCTGGCTGACCACCGGCATGCGCACCCGCGCCTGGGTCGCGGTGCACCGCAAGCACCATGCCCGCTGCGAGACCCCGGACGATCCCCACAGCCCGCAGGTCCTCGGCCTGCGCCGCGTGCTCTGGCAGGGGGCCGAGCTCTACAGCGTCGAGGCGTGCCGGACGGAGACCCTGGAGCGCTACGGCCAGGGCACCCCGGACGACTGGATCGAGCAGCGCCTCTACAGCCGCCACACCTACCTCGGCATCACCATCATGGCGCTGCTCGACCTGCTCCTGTTTGGCGCCGTCGGCCTCACCGTGTGGGCGGTGCAGATGCTCTGGATCCCCTTCTGGGCTGCCGGCGTGGTCAACGGCATCGGCCACTTCTGGGGCTATCGCAACTTCGAAAGCCCCGACGCGGCCACCAATGTCTCGCCCCTCGGCCTGCTGATCGGCGGCGAGGAGCTGCACAACAACCACCACGCCTTCGCCAGTTCGGCCAAGTTCTCCAACAAATGGTGGGAGTTCGACATCGGCTGGGGCTACATCCGCCTGCTGCAGTGGCTCGGCCTGGCCCACGTGCGCAAACTGGCGCCGGTGCCGGTACTGACCGAGGAGCGGCCCGGCCTCGACATGGAGAGCGTGAAGGCGCTGACGGTGAATCGCATGTACCTGCTGGCCGACTACGGCCGGCAGGTGCTGGGCCCGGTGTTCCGCGCCGAGGCCAGCGGCCTCTCGCGCCGCTGGCGCCGCCTGCTGCGCCGCGCCCGCCGCTATGCCGTGCGCGACGGGCAACTGCTGGACCCGGCCCAGCGCACCCGACTCTCCGCGGCCCTGGAGCAGCACGCGACCCTGGCGACCGTCTACCAGTTCAAGCTGCGCCTGCAGGCCATCTGGGAGCGCCATGCGGCCAGCCACGAGGCGCGCCTGACCGCCCTGCGCGAATGGTGTGCCCAGGCCGAGGCCAGCGGCATCGAGGCGCTGCAGGAGTTCACCCACCTGCTGCGCCGCTACGCGCTACGGCCGGCGCGCTGACCCGCCGGCCGGCCGCAGGGCGCGCGCCCTATTGGGAATTGGGCAGCGCCGGCGTTATCCTTGGTCACCGCCGCGGCGCGCCACCGCGGCCGCCTTCGGATAAAAAAACACCTAGCCGATGCCCTTACCGATCATCATCTGTGACGACTCCAGCTTCGCCCGCAAGCAGGTGGCGCGTGCGCTGCCCAAGGGCTGGGACGTGGAGGTCAGCTTCGCCGGCAACGGCCGCGAGGCGGTGGAGGCCATCCGCGCCGGCAAGGGCGACCTGATCTTCCTCGACCTCACCATGCCGGAGATGGACGGCTTCGAGGTGCTGGAGTACATCCGCCGCGAGGACCTGCCCACCCTGGCGATCGTCATCTCCGGCGACGTCCAGGAGGAGAGCCGGCGCCGGGTGCTGGAACTCGGCGCC
>CAZMMH010000164.1:0-5741 GCA_964567315.1 uncultured Gammaproteobacteria bacterium | reverse complement strand
CCGCCCTTGGCTGCGGTATTGGCCGGGAGGAGTTCAATGCCGACAAGCTGCGCTACCACCGCATCATCATCATGACCGACGCGGATGTCGACGGTTCGCACATCCGCACCCTGCTGCTGACCTTCTTCTACCGCCAAATGCACGAGCTGATCGAGCGCGGGCACGTCTACATCGCTCAGCCGCCCTTGTACAAGGTGAAGAAGGGCAAGCAGGAGCAGTATGTAAAGGATGACACCGAGCTGAACACCTACCTCCTGCAGATGGCCCTGGACAAGGCGGAGTTGCACGTCAACGCGGATGCACCGGCCATCACCGGCCCCTCCCTCGAAGGTCTCGCCACCAAGTTCCTCGCGGTGATGGCCACCGTGCGCCGCCTCTCGCGCCGCTTTGATCCCCTGTTTCTGGAGAAGCTCATCTATCTGCCGCGCTTGGCCTCCGCAACCTTCTTCAACCAGGCCGAGATCGAGGCGTGGGCCGGCGAACTGGAGGCGCGCCTGAACGACGACCAGGATCCCGCGGTTCGCTATCGGGTGGAGGTGGAGCCCGGCGATGACGGAGAGGGTTACCGCCTGGTTTTGAGCAAGCGCACCCACGGCATTGCCAACGACCAGCGGATCACCCGCGAGTTCTTTGATTCAGCGGAGTACAGCAGCTTCGCCGCCTTGGGCGAACAGCTGGACGGCCTGCTTGCCGCCGATGCCTTCGTCCGGCGCGGCGAACGGCAGCAGCCCGTGGCCAGTTTCAAGCAGGCCATGGCTTGGCTGACGGACGAGGGCAAGCGGGGCCTGAACATTCAGCGTTACAAGGGCCTGGGGGAAATGAACCCCGAGCAGCTGTGGGAAACGACCCTTGATCCCAACACCCGGCGCCTGCTGCAGGTGCGCATCGAGGACGCGGTGGCCGCGGATCAGATCTTCACCACCCTGATGGGCGACCAGGTGGAGCCACGTCGCGACTTCATTGAGAGCAACGCCCTGGCGGCCTCCAATATAGATATTTAACTTATTGAATAATAAGTAGTTTTATTGGTAGACCCGGCGAATCAGGTCCACAATCAGGCGGCTGCGGCGCTCCATCAACACCACGTCACCGCCCATCAACAGGCGCACGTAGCCGTCGGGCAGGTGGGAGAGTCTGCGTTCGAGGTCCGGCGGCAGGTGGCGTCCCTGCAACCCCGGCGGTAGGCGCTGCCGTTTGGCGAGGCCGGGCGGCAGCTGCTCGCGTTTTGCCAGCCCGGGTGGCAGGCGTTTTTGCGGATGCCTGTAATAGTCGTGGATCAGCGTCCGGTCCCGGTCGCTGAAGACGACGGAGACGGCGCCATGCCGTCCGGCCGTGTCGACCCGTGCATGGTCGATGGTTTCACAGCCACCGAGCAGCAATGCCAGCAGCGCGGCGAGAAAGGGCAGCTGATGGGCTGTCGGGCGATGCATGGCTCGGACCCCCTGCAGTATTTCCGTTGAAACTTAGTCCTCTTGGCGCAGTTCCGCCAGTTGTTCCATCCGACCTTCGATCCACTCTTCGGCCTCCTTCAGGATCTCACCCGCCTTACGCCCTTTGGACTCGATCGGCAGGCCGACCGTGACCCGGATCGTTCCCGGGTGTTTAACGAAGCCATGCCGTGGCCAGAACAGCCCCGCGTCGTGGGCTACCGGGATCACCGGCGCGCCGCTCTTTTCCGCCAACAGGGCGCCACCCACGTGGTATTGGCCCCGAGTGCCGTAGGCGGTGCGGGTGCCTTCGGGAAATATCACCACCGCCCGGCCAGCTGCCAGGGCGGCCTTGCCCTGCTCGACCAGCTGCTTGATCGCCTTGCGTCCGGCGGCGCGGTCGATGGCGATGGGATCGAGCATCGCCAGGCCCCAGCCGAACACCGGAATACGCAGCAACTCTTTCTTCAGCACCCACACGTGCAACGGAAACAGCTCCTGCAGCATCATCGTTTCCCAGGTGGACTGGTGCTTGCAGAAGACGATGAAGCTCCGCTCCGTGGGAATGTTTTCCGCGCCTTCGACCACGTAGCCGAGTCCACAGACAAGGCGTAGCCAGCGCAGGTTGAACAGGGCCCATAGCCGAATGACGTGGTAGCGGATTCGGTGAGGAAAGGCGAACAGCAGTATGCCCGCGGGCGCGATGACCACGGCCGAAAGCGCCATCCCCAGCCAGTAGATCACCGAGCGCAACAGCAGCATCAGGCCTCCTCCTCCTCTTCCGACCCCAGCAGGGCCGCGACTGCGGCGGCCAGGTCGCTGTACACTGGTACCGCGCCGAGCTCGCCGTCGTCGTTGGCCAGGGTCCGCTCGCCCTTGCCGGTCAGCACCAGGATCGGTTGGGCGCCCACCGCGCCGGCCGCCTGCAGGTCGCGCAGGGAGTCGCCGATGGCCGGTACGCCGGTCAACTCCACCCCAAGACGCCGCCCGATCTCGAGCAGCATGCCGGGTGCGGGCTTGCGGCAATCACAGTGGTCATCCGGCCCGTGGGGGCAGAAGAACACCGCACTGATCCGCCCGCCCAGCGCCACCACGGCCGATTCCATTTTGTCGTGAATCCGCTGCAGCGCCTGAATGTCCAGCAGGCCGCGGGCGACCCCGCTCTGATTGGTGGCGACCACTACCTGGTAGCCGGCGTTGTTAAGGCGCACGATGGCCTCGAGGCTGCCGGGAATCGGCCGCCATTCGTCCGGTGATTTGATGAAGGCGTCCGAGTCCTCGTTGATGACACCGTCGCGATCGAGAATGACGAGCTTCATGCCAGAATATTCACGGCGGGCCCCCGAGACCGGCCAATCCAAGTGCCTTGCGCATTCGTTTGTTGTCGCCGGGCCGCACTCCCCGCTGGCCGGCAGTCCTAGTCGCGAAATTCCGACACTCGGATTCGCCCGTCGATCATGCGGGACTGACGCCGCATCAGCGCTTCCATCTTGGCCCAGAAGGCCTCGTTGAGGTCAAAATCCTGGGCGATGGCCGTGCCCATGAGCAGGATCAGCAGATCCGCACACTCCTCCGCCAGGGCCTCGCGCGATTTGCCCTTGGTGACGCAGGCGGAGATCTCCCCAAGCTCCTCCGCCATCAACGCCACCCGGTAGGTCAGCTCCTCCCCGCCGGTGTGGCGGAAGTCGTGTTTGTCGTGAAACGCCTGTACGGCCGCCAGCATGGCGCGGTAAGAATCGTTGTTCTGCTCCACCGGTTACTCCTGCAACAGCGAAATGTCGGCGATGCGCAGGAACAGCCCACTGAGTTGGGCGAGCAACGCCAATCGGTTCAGACGCAGCGCCGGATCCTCGGCCATCACCATGACGGCGTCGAAGAAGCTGTCCACCGGCCCGCGCAGGGCCGCCAGGCGCTGCAGCGCCTGGGCATAGTCGCCACCGTCGAGCAGCGGCACCACCTCGCCCTGCAGCTTTTCCAACTCCCGGGCCAACGCCTGTTCCTGGACCTCGAGCAGCGCCGCCGTGTCAACGCTGGCGGGAATCGCCTCCTCGGCCTTCTTGAGAATGTTGCTGATGCGCTTGTTGGCGGCCGCCAGGCTTTCCGCCTCCGGCAGCTTGCGGAAGGCGTCCACGGCGCGTACCCGGGCGTCGAGGTCCAGCGGTCGCGTCGGCCGCACCGCGTGCACCGCATCGAAGGTATCGAAGGCGAAGCCCTGATCCTGGTAGTAGGCGCGCAGCCGGTCGTAGATGAAGTCGAAGACCTGTTCCGCGGTGTTCACCACCAGTTTCACGCCCTGCCGGGAGAGCCGCTCCACCACCAGGTCGATTTGCTGGCGCAGATCCAGATCCAGCCGCCGTTCAATCACGGTGCGCAGCAGCCCGAGCGCCGCCCGGCGCAAAGCGAACGGGTCCTTGCTCCCGGAAGGGGGCTGGCCGATGCCGAAAATGCCCACCAGGGTGTAGAGCCGGTCGGCGATCGCCAGGGCCTGGCCGGTGCGTGTACCCGCGAGCTCGTCGCCGGCGAAGCGCGGCATATACTGTTCGTCCAGGGCAGCCGCCACCTCGTCGCTGTAGCCGTCGTGCAGCGCGTAGTAACGTCCCATGATCCCCTGCAACTCGGGGAATTCGAACACCATGTCGGTCACCAGGTCGCACTTGCTGATGCCGGCGGCCTGTTCCGCCGCCGCCCGGTCGCCGCCGATAGCCTCGGCCACGGCGCCGGCGATCGCCACCAGGTGTTCGCTCTTCTGCAGCAGGGTGCCGAGATCCTTCTGGAATACGATGCTGCCGAGGCTCTCGACCCGTTCCGCCAGGCTCTTATTGCGGTCCTGTCTCCAGAAAAAGTCCGCGTCGCTGAGACGCGGCCGAATCACCCGCTCGTTGCCGGCGCGCACCTGGGCCACGTCCCGGCTGGCGATATTGGCGATGGTGATGAAGTAGGGCAGCAGCTGGCCGTTGTGGCTGACCACCGGGAAATACTTCTGGTGATCCTGCATCGACGAAATGAGGGCCTCGGCGGGGACCTCCAGGAAGCGTTGTTCAAAGCCACCGCTCACCGCAACGGGCCACTCCACCAGGGCGGTCACCTCATCCAGCAGCGCCTCTTTCAGCACCGCGCGGCCGCCCAGGGCCTCGGCCGCCTCCATCACCTGGGCCCGAATGGCTTCGCGCCGCTCGCCGAAATCGGCGATCACCCGGCCCTCGCTCTGCAGCAGCGGGGCGTAGGCCTCCGGTTCGCCGAGGTAAAGCGGTTCGGGGTGGTGGAAGCGGTGGCCGCGGGTATGGCGCCCGGCCTTCACGCCGAGGATTTCGGCCTCGATCGGCTGATCGCCGAACAGCAGCACCACCCAGTGCACCGGGCGCACGAACTCCACCTCCAGGGCGCCCCAGCGCATGCGCTTCGGAATCGGCAGGCCGGCCAGCGCCGCCTCAACGATCGTCGGAATCAGCGCCGCGGTGGCCTGACCCTTCTCCTTGACCCGGTAGATCAGCCAGCTGCCCTTGTCGCTCTCCAGGGTGGTCAGCTCGGCTACGTCGACGCCACAGGAGCGGGCGAAGCCGGTCGCCGCCTTGGTCGCTACGCCCTCGGCATCGAAGGCCGCCGCCAGCGCCGGGCCGCGGCGCTCAACGTCGCGGTCGGCCTGGGCCGTATCCAGCTCCTTCACCAGCAGCGCGAGCCGGCGCGGCGCCGCGTAGGGAGTGATGCCCTTGTGGGCCAGGCCCGCCTTCTTCAGGCCCCCGGCGACGCCGTCGCGGAACGCCTCGATCAGCGACAGCAGCGCCTTCGGTGGCAGCTCCTCGGTGCCGATTTCGATCAGGAGATTGCGCCGCTGTTCCATCACGCACCCCCCTTGAGCATGGGGAAGCCGAGCCTTTCACGGGCGTCGAAGTAGGCCTGGGCCACCGCCCGGGCGAGGGTCCGGACCCGCAGAATGAAGCGCTGCCGTTCGGTGACCGAAATGGCGTGACGGGCATCCAGCAGGTTGAAGGTATGGGAGGCCTTCAGCACCTGCTCGTAGGCGGGCAGAGGCAGGCCGGCCTCGATTAGTCGGGCGCTCTCCCGCTCGCAGGTATCGAACCAGGCGAACAGTGCGTCGGTGTCCGCCTGCTCGAAGTTGTAGGCCGACTGTTCCACCTCGTTCTGATGGTAGACGTCGCCGTAGCTGATGCGGCCGAGGGGGCCATCGGTCCAGGTCAGGTCGAACACGCTCTCGACCCCCTGCAGGTACATGGCGATGCGTTCCAGGCCGTAGGTGATCTCGCCCGTGACCGGCCGGCACTCCAGCCCGCCCACCTGTTGGAAGTAGGTGAACTG
>CAZMMH010000163.1:0-5742 GCA_964567315.1 uncultured Gammaproteobacteria bacterium | reverse complement strand
GTGTTGTACCGGCTGCGGGAATTGGCGAAATAGGAAAACCCTGTCTCGCGCAAAGGCGCTAAGGCGCAAAGGAAATGCAACTTCGATGCGCCACAGAGGGCACAGAGCACACAGAGGTTGGCAAGGCGGCTTGCGGGCGACGTGTTTTTTAGGGTTGCGCGGTGGTGCTTTCAGCGAAAACGGGTGGCACAGCGCATGAAACTCCCCGGACTACTCCGTGATCTCTGTGCCCTCTGTGGCGAAGTAAATCTTTTCTTTGCGCCTTAGCGCCTTTGCGCGAGACATTATTTTAGGTTTTCAGCCCGCGGCGTGGACGTCCAGGGCGGAGGAGAAGGGCGGGGTTTCCTTGAGGGTCAGGGCCAGGCCGTAGGCGGTGGCCGGGCGCATGTTGACCGTGACCATCTCGATCCCGGCGATGCGGCAGATGCCGTGCACCCGCAACAGCCACTGATAGTAGACCGGGTCGACCAGGGCCACGTTCTTCAGATCGTAGAGCAGGCACCGGGCGTGGGTCTGCTGCAGCAACTCGGCCAGCGGCACCAGGTAGGCGTCCGGATCCGACGGATCCAGACCGTCGCCCGGTTCCAGCAGGACCTTGCCCTCGCCGATGGGCGTCAGGTGCATACCCTTGATCACGGCTGCAGCCTCATTCGTCCTGGACGTGATGGACCACGATGCCGAGGGCGCGGAAGGCCTCCTTCAGCCCTTCGGACAGGGTCGAACGGGTGTTGACCATGGAGAGGTCGATGTTGAGACTGGTAATGGCGCGGGCGATGTCCGGGCGGATCCCGGTCAGGATCGCCTGGGCGCCCATCAGCCCCACTGCGCGGACCATCTGAATCAGATGGTGGGAGACCTGGGAATCGATCACCTGCACGCCGGTAACGTCCAGCACCACCACCCGTGCCCGGTCGGCCTCGATCCTTGAGAGCAGCTTCTCCATCACGGTCATGGTGCGCGAGGAGTCGAGGGTGCCGATGATCGGCAGGGTGAGCACGCCGTCCCAGATCTCGGTGATCGGCGTCGAGGTGTGGCGGAGTTCCTCCTGCTGCGCCTGGATCGTGCGCTCCTTGGCCTCGAGGTAGATGTGGAAAACATCCAGCACCAGCTGGTTGAAGATCCGCGCCAGCAGCAGCAGGACCTCCCGTGACTGTTCGAAGTCGTAGGCCTCGCTCTCTTCGAGGTCCTCGATCAGCACCCGCTGCAGCGCGTGCACGTAGCGCACGAAGGCATCGAGGCTGCCGCCACGGGCCTGGATCTGGCGGGCAAAGTTGGCGAAGAACTGCTCGAGGGCGCGGAACTCCGGCCCCCGCTGACCGAGCTTGGCCCCCGACTGCAGCCAGCCGATGAACAGTTCGAGAAACTCGTGGGTGTATTCGGCGATATCGTCATCGCTCAGGGTCTGGTCGTTGCCGAAAAGTGCCCGCCCCTGCTCCTCGATGAGCATCGCCATGTGGCCCATGTTGGTCTTGAGCTGGTCGATGAGGATTTCGCTTACCGTCAGCCCCTCGCCACCCTTCTTGTCTGTTGCCATGACCTTACGCCTCCTTGATTCTCGCCACGAACACCGACTTGTCGTCATTGGTACGGCCGACCGCATTGCCGAGCAGCAGCGCGATCAGCTGGGGATGCCGCGACCACAGCCCCGGAAAACTCTTTTCATCCCACGAACTGCGCAGCCCGTCGGAAGCGGTCAGCACCACGTCGTCGGCCAGCCCGAGCGTACCGCATTTGAAGTGGCCGTGGGCATGACCCAGGACACCCGGGGCGAAGCTCATGCTCTGCCGGCCGCCGCCGGCGAGCGCCATCGCGCTCATGTCGCCCACCCCGCACAACTCCACCTCCCGCCGCCGCGGATCCAGCGCCGCCATGATCGCCACCGCGCCGCGGCTGCCGCGCAAAGCGACGCTGATGTTGCCCAGGGTCCGCTCCAGCGGCGTGTGATCGTCCAGCACCCCCTCCATGCTGTCGACCACCTCGGCGGCCTCGCGGCCGTGACCGAGGCCGTCCATGTGCAGCCAGCGCAGCTGGCCTCCGCGTTCGTCCAGATAGATGCCATCGCCGTTGTAGCGGTCGTCCTGGTAGGCACGCAGGTAGATGCCGTACTCCCATGCTCCGCGGTCGGCCGCGGCGCCTTCATGGAAGCGTGCCCAGACCGCAGTGCCGTGCCACGGTTGCCCTCTGCGCTGAGTCGGCGGCAGGGAGTAGAAATCGCATTGGTGGGAGAGCCGTGCCACCGCGCCCAGGCCCTTGCCCATGGTGCCGCCGGTGGTGAAGCCGTCGGACAAGGCATCGTCCAAATTGGCGATACCGTCGCCGAAATCGAAGGAAAAGATGTCGACCGCCGGCGCCGCCCCGGTCTGTTCCCACAACTGCACCGTGCCGCGGCCACGGGCGTATTTCAGCTGATTCGAGGACAGCTCGTTGCACACCAGCTCCATCCGTTCGCGCAGCGCATCGGCGAAGCCCATGCGCCGGCAGACCGCGCGCACCTTGGAGCGCAACAGTACCGGACCACTATCGTCACCAATGGGCAGGTCGAGCAGCAGCTTCACATTGATGCTTCGACCTCGTCCGGCAGCGGCAGATCGCCCGCCACCGCATAGCGGCCGCGGCCCTGGCGCTTGGCCTCGTAAAGCGCCGCGTCGGCGCGCGCCACCAGGCTGTGCATGCTGTCGCCGTCGAGGCAGCGGGCGATGCCGATGCTGACCCGCCCGGCCATTCCCTGCAGCACGCTGGCCGCTTGGCGTTCGGCCACGTCGGCTTCGCAGAAGGAGATGATGGCGAACTCGTCACCGCCGGTACGGCAGGGCAGGTCCACGTGCTCACGGATCGCCTGGCGCATGACGTCGGCCATCCGTTTCAGGTATTCGTCGCCGTACTGATGGCCGTGGGTGTCGTTCACCTGTTTGAAGAAGTCGAGATCGAGCAGCAGCAGGGAGAGGGGCTCGCGCTGCCTCCGGGTGCGCCGGTAGGCCTCGAGCAGGCGGTTGTCGTAGGCGCCGCGGTTGAGCAGGCCGGTCAGGCTGTCGGTCTCCGCGACCCGGATCGACTCCTGCAACTCCTGCTTCTTCTTTTCGAGCACCGCCTCCATTTCCCGCATCTGCTCGGCGGCGACCTGCATGAAACTCTCCAATTCGTCGCTGATGCGCTGATTGCGCCGCCGCAACAACTCCGGATCGGCCGATTCGCTGGCCATGCGCAACTGTTCGACCAGGCTCGCGACCTGCTCCGGGGGCGGTGTCTTCGGCAACGTCGCCAGAACCCGCAGTTCGCCCTCCCACGCCAGCAGCACCTGCTCGCCCTCGAGCCGCAGATGCACGTCGATCGAGCCTTCCGCTTGGCGGCAATCCCGCCGTACGCCGTCGATCAATGCCGGGGCCGCGGCCGTGGCGGCGAACACATTGCCACCCAACGCCTCCACCGCCTCGACCGTGAAACGGGCCAAGCGCTGCAGGTCGGGCTCGACGATGATTGACAACGTCAGCAGTGAGGTCATGAGCTCCCGTCGCGGCATGCCCCGCGGGCACCCTGCACCCTGGGTATCATTACCCAGTCTTCACCGGATAGTATCGCCGGGACAGGCAAACTCCAAGCGTGCCGCTCGCGGGCGAGCCCCGGAACATCTACCCTCAGGGGCGCCGCCCGCGGACGGCCCGGCCGCCCCCACCCGCCTGCGTCGAGGAGCTCCCGATGACCTATGTCGTGCTCGAAAACTGCATCAAGTGCAAATACACCGACTGCGTGGACGTCTGCCCGGTAGACTGTTTTCACGAAGGCCCCAACTTCCTGGTGATCGACCCCGAGGAGTGCATCGACTGCGCCCTGTGCGAACCCGAATGCCCGGCCGAGGCGATCGTGCCCGAGGAGGACGTGCCCGCGGCGCAGCAGGAATTCACCGCCTTGAACGCTGAGTTGGCCAAGGAGTGGCCGGTGCTCAGCAACAAGAAGGCCGCACCACCCGACGCCGACGAATGGAACGGCAAACCGAACAAACGCCCACTGCTGGAACGCTGATCGCTTGAACGCCTCCCCCGCCGTCGTCCTGCTCGCCTACGCCGACGATCCCCTGGCGCGGCTCGCCACGCGCCTGATCGAGGCCCACGCCTCGCGGCTGCCCGACCTCTCCGGCTGCGTGGTGCTGTTGCCGGGACTGCAGGCGGCACCGCGCCTGCGCCGACTGCTGCTGCAGGCCGCGGCGAGCCACGGCGTCAAGGCCCTGCTCGGTCCGCGGATCCAGACCCTGAGCGGCTTCCTCGACGAGTTGGTACCGCCGCCGCTGGCGGTGACCGATCCCATCGGCCGCGAACTGATGCTGGTGGAGGCACTGCGCGACCACGCCCGTCTGTTCGGCAACGCCGACCCCTGGCAGGTCGGCGAGAGCCTGCTTGCCCTGTTCGACGAAATGAGCCTGCGCGGCGCGCCGCCGCCGGCCACCGAAGCGGATTTCCTCACCCTGCTGCAGCGGGCCTACGCCATCGCCGGCGAGCCCCCCGCCCCCCTCGGCCGCGAGGCGCGGCTGGTGCATACCCTGTGGAACGCCTGGCACGAACAGCACCGGGCCGAACGGCGCCTCGACCGCGCGGCGGCCACCCGGCAGCAGCTCAACCTCTCCCTCGAACGGCTGCCGGCGGACAGCCGTCTCTACCTCGCCGGTTTCCAGCAGCTCTCCCAGGCCGAGGCACTCTGGCTGCGCCACCTGCTGGAACAGGACCGGGCCGAACTCTACCTGCAGGGGCAGCCCGGCGCGGACGGCTATCACCCGGACGCCGTGGCCGCGGCGCTGCTGGCGCAGCTCGGCCTTGCCGCGCCCGACGCGCCGACTGCGAGCGCCCGCGGCGGCTGCCTGGACGCGGTCTACGCCCACGGTCAGGGAAATCTCGCCGCGCGCGCCCGCGCAGCCGGCGGCGATGGTCCCAGCCCGCTGGGCGAGGGGCTGAGGCTGTTCGCCGCCGCCGGCGCCGAACAGGAGGCCGAGGCGGTGGCCCTGCAGGTGCGCGCCTGGCTCCACGACGGCCGCCGGCAGGTGGGCATCGTCACCGAGGACCGGCGCCTGGCCCGGCGGGTGCGCGCCCTGCTGGAACGCTCGGGGGTACTGCTCGGCGACACCGCCGGCTGGGCCCTTTCCACCAGCCGCGCCGCCGCCGCCCTGGAGCGCTGGCTGGAGGCGGTCGAGGAGGAGTTCGCACACCCGCCTCTGCTCGATCTGCTCAAGTCGCCCTTCGTCTTCCCCGACCTCGATCGCGAGGCGCGCCTAGCCGCGGTCTATCGCCTGGAACAGGATGTGATCCTGCACGAGAACGTCGGCCGCGGCCTGGAGCGCTACCGCAGCGCACTACAGGCGCGGGCGCGGCGACTGGGCTGGAGCGGCGCGCAGACGGCCGAGCTGGCCCGCCTGCTCGAGGACCTGGGCGGCGCCGCCGCACCGCTGCTCGCCGCCCGCGCCGCGGGCCGGCAGGCGCCGCAACGGCTGTTGCAGGCGCTGCGCCAGAGCCTCGCCGCCCTCGGCATGGACCGGGCCCTGGAACGGGACCCCGCCGGCAGCCGGGTAATGCAGGCCCTCGAGGCGATGGAGGCCGCCCTGGCGGCGCGCAGCCTGGACATGGACTGGCTGGAGTTCCGCGGCTGGCTCGGCCGCACCCTGGAGGGCCACAATTTCCGCCTCGCCGACGGTGACGGCCGGGTTCAGCTGATGAGCCTGGAGCAGAGCGGCCTGGCCCGCTTCGACGCCCTGGTGATCGC
>CAZMMH010000162.1:0-5785 GCA_964567315.1 uncultured Gammaproteobacteria bacterium | reverse complement strand
CGCCATCACCCGCTGGCGCACCTCCTGGCTGTCGCGGGAGATCATCACCCTGCCGCTGTTCATGTTCATGGTCTTCGTCTACGGCGCCCTGCACTTCTTCGGCTGGGACCCGAACGTGCTCGGCACCGCGATCCCGGAGCAGGGCCGCCTGACGCTGCTGGTGGGCGGGCTCACCATGCTGGTCGCCTTCGCCCTGTTCGTCTGCACCGGCATGATCTACGCCTGCCTCAAGTTCCTGCAGGAGTGGTACTCGCCGCTGACCGTGATCAACTACATCCTGCTCGGCGGCGCCTCCGGCTTCATGCTGGCGACCGCCTACGCCGCCGTGGCCGCCCCGGGGCTGGTCGAGCTGTTCGGCACCTGGGCCGGCATCATCACCTTCCTCGGCCTGCTCTCCCGCGGCGCCTCGCTGATCCGTAACGCGCGGCTCAAGCCCAAGTCCACGGTGCAGAGCGCCATCGGCGTGCGCCACAACCAGATCCAGCAGAAGGCCCAGGGCTTCATGGGCGGCTCGTTCAACACCCGCGAGTTCTTCCACGGCGCCCGGCCCGGCGCCTTCCGCTCGGTGAAGTGGATCTTCCTGGTGCTGGCCTTCCCCGTGCCCCTGCTGCTGCTGGCCCTCGGCCTGAACGGCGCCGGCACCGCCGTCCTGGCCGCCGCCTTCGCGGTCCAGTATGTCGGCCTGATCTTCGAGCGCTGGTTCTTCTTCGCCCAGGCCAACCACCCGCAGAACATCTATTACCAGACGGTCTGAACCGTCCCCCGGCGACAACGGCAAAGGCGCACCTCAGTGCGCCTTTTTCGTTTCTCTGCCGAACGGGTTTCCAGGCGGAACGACCGGAGGCCAGGGAAATTGACGACCAGTCGTAATCGGAGCATAAACGATCCGATCCCCTTCAGCGCCGTGGTGAAGGGCACCGCGGATGCGCGATACGATGCACGAACACAGGCTGCCCCACGGAACCACCGATCGACCCGGAAACGGTGGCCTTGCCTTCAGATCCGCCGAGCTGATCGACGCCACCCTGCAGGGGGCGGCGCAGGAGTGGGTTTCGCTGGAGATCCATCAACTCAGTGCGGGCACCTACCGCGGTACCTGCACCTCCCTGGGCACCGGGGGGATGCACCTGGTCTACGAAGACCAGAACCGGCTCGTGCACAAGAGCGGCAGCCTGCCGAAGGACTCATGCACCGTCTCCATGTTCCTGAGCCGGGATCCGGCGATGCGGTTTTCCCATTTCCACCATCCGGAGCACTCGCAGGTCTTTCTGCTGCCGGGTGACACCGAGTTGGACATCCAGGTCCCCGGGGGAGTCGATACCGTCTACCTCTGCCTGGACCAGGACCGGCTCATGGCGGGCGGCCGCGTCCTCGACGAACCCTCCTGGGAAGAGACGCCACGGGAACTCCAGGCCTTCGACACGCCCGATGCCGACAGGCTCGCCTACGACATGACCTGCCTGCTCGACCCATCCCTGCACGCCGACGACCTATCACGCGCCCATCTGTCCACGCAGGCGGAGACCCTGCTCCTCGACAGCATCCTGCTGTCGCTCAACCAGGCCACCGGGGTGTTGGCCGGCGATGCCCCGGAACACCTGGCCCGCCGGCGCGCCCACCAGCGGGTGAGCGTGGCGCGCGAGTTCATCGACGCCAGCCTGCAGACGGGCCAGGTGCCGTCCATCGTGGAGATCTGTACCCAGACCGGCACATCGGCGCGCACCCTGCAATACGCCTTCCGCGAGGTCATGCAGCTGACCCCGGTGACCTACCTGCGCATCCTCCGTCTCAACAAGGTGCGCAACGCGCTGTCCGCCGCCACCACCGTCGACACCACCGTCACCCGCACCGCCACGGACTGGGGCTTCTTCCACCTCGGCGAGTTTGCCCGGGACTACCAGCAGCTGTTCGGCGAGTACCCGTCGGAAACCCTTAGCCGCGCCTTGTCCCCATAGCCTGCTGCCAAGGTCCGATTTCTCCGTTCCTCCCGCTCAAGGCCCGTCCGGACGGCACGGCCCTTCCCGCCACGCACGCAAACTGCCGGTGAATTTTGCGCAAATCCGATATTCACCGTGGGCCACACGGCCCAGGATTGCCGGTTGATCCGCATGCAAGGAGCTCAGATCGCCCGGGGTGCCAGGTCATACACCCGACAGGAACACGGCGGCGGTGAACAACCGAACGGAGAACCACCATGGCCCGCAGCCAGAAACACAATCAGGAACCCAGGGACAACGCCGCCCGCGCCATACCCGGGACGGTGCAGCGCGCGGCCCTCCGCGCCGGGGCCGCACTGCTGCCCTTGCTGGCCGCCTCGCCAGCCGCCGCCACGGACTATCACTGGACCGCCGGTACGGGCGACTGGTTTACCCCCGGCAACTGGGACGCCAGCGCCATACCCGTAGCGCCGTCGCTCATCACCTCCATCGACAACGGCGGCACGGCTCAAGTGCAGGCCCCGGGGGCGTGGGCAAACTATCTTTATGTGGGTGATTCCGGCACCGGTACGCTCGCCGTCAGCAGCGGCGGCACCCTGTCCAACTATGCCTTCACCCTCGGTTCCAACGCCGGCAGCCACGGCACGGCGACGGTGAACGGGGCAGGCGCCACCTGGACCCTGGTCACCGGCATGACAGTGGGCAACAACGGCACCGGCACGCTCACGATCGGCAACGGCGGAGCAGTGAGCGCTGCCAGCGGCTCCGGCTTCATCGGCAGAAACGCCGGCGGCACCGGCACGCTGACCGTGGATGGCGCAGGCTCCACCTGGACCTCTGCTACATTTCGCGTGGGTGAAGTCGGTACCGGCACGGTCAACATCACCGGCGGCGGCAAGGTCAATGTCGGCGGCGGTACCGCATCGGCCGATCTGGCGCGCACAGGCGGCAGCGCCACCCTCAACATCGGCAATGGCGGCTCGGCGGGCGTGCTCAACGCCAACGCCGTCAATGGCGGCAGCGGCTCGGCTACGCTCAACTTCAACCACAGCGACGGCGCGTACTACTTCACCACGGACGGCACCTCCAGTGGCACCGCCATAAGTATCACAGGCAGCACACGTGTCAGCCAGATCGGCAGTGGCAAAACCATCTTGACCGGCAACAACACCTACGCCGGGGGCACCACCGTCTCCGCCGGCACCCTGCAAAGCGGAGCCGCGGGCGCGTTCGCCGGCAACACCGCCTACACCGTCAACGGCGGCACACTCAACCTCAACGGCTACGGCCTGACCATGTCCGCCCTGTCCGGCAGCGGTGGCAGCATCACCCTCGGCAGTGCCGCGCTGACGGTCGATCAAAACACCATCACCACCTTCGCCGGAAACATGAGCGGCACCGGCACCCTGACCAAGTCTGGCACCGGCGCACTGACCTTGACCGGCACCAACAGCTATTCAGGCACCACCACCGTTTCCGGCGGCACCCTGAAGGGCAACACCAACAGCCTCCAGGGCACCATCACCAACAACGCCGCTGTGACCTTCGACCAGAGCACCAACGGCACCTACAGCGGGAACATGGGCGGCAGCGGCAGCCTCACCAAGTCCGGCACCGGCACCCTGACCCTGACCGGCACTAACGGCTACGGCGGCGATACCATCATTTCGTCGGGCACTCTGCAGGTTGGCAACGGCGGCACCACCGGCACGCTGGGCAACGGCAACGTCACCGACAACGGCACCCTCGTCTTCAACCGCTCGGATACCCTGACCTATGCCGGCGCCATCAGCGGCACGGGCGGCGTCACCCAATCCGGCACCGGTACGGTGGTCCTCAACGGCAGCAACAGCTACCGCGGCACCACCACGATCGGCGCGGGCACCCTGGAGGTGGGCGACGCCGGCCACGGCGGCGCCAGCCTCGGCAGCAACGTCACCGTCGGCAGCAGCGGCACCCTGCGCGGCCACGGCACCATCACCGGCGCCGTCACCAACGCCGGCACCCTGCGCCCCGGCGGCTCCGTCGGCACCCTCACCGTGAGCGGCAGCACCAGCTTCAGCGACAATTCGAACTTCACCGTCGACGCCAACCCCACCGCGGCCAGCCGACTCAACGTCACCGGCACCCCGGGCACCGCCACCATCGGCAACAACGTCACCGTCAACGTGGTCGCCGAGGCCGGCACCTACGGCTATTCGACCCAGTACACGGTGCTCGACGCCATCGGCGGCGTGAGCGGCACCTTCGCCTCGGTCAACTCGAATCTCGCCTTCCTCACGCCGTCGTTGAGCTACGACACCAACAACGTCTACCTCACCCTGACCCGCAACAGCACCAGCTTCGCCGGCGTCGCCAGCAGCCCCAACCAGGTCAATGTGGGCGGCGCCCTGGACAGCGCCGTGGCCGGCGGAGGCCTGGGCGGCGACATGACCACCCTGATCAATAATTTGTACGGCCTCTCCGGATCCGGCGCCCGCAGCGCCTTCGACAGCCTCGGCGGCGCCGCCCACAGCTACGCCGAGCTACTCGCCGGCCGCCTCGGCCGCGGCCTGCTCGGCACCGCCATGCACCACCGCCCCGGCGGCCAGGGCGGGGTCGACGGCCTGCGCCTCGCCTTCGCCGGCGACGGCCAGGTCACCACCCTCGCCGACAACACCCGGCCCGATGCGCCCGTCCTCGGCGCGGTCACCGGCGGCTACGGCAACGCCCTCTGGGGCCGCGCTTACCATATCGAGGGCAGGTTCGACGCCACCGCCAACCTCGCCGGCGCCGACTACACCAGCAACGGCGCCTTCTTCGGCCGTGACCTCGGGCCCGTCGGCTTCGGCGGCGGCTACGCGCGCTCGGAGATCACCAGCAGCGGGACCCAGCTCGACGTCGACAGCTACCAGGCGGCGCTCTACGGCCGCCGGGAGTTCGACCGCTGGTACGCCAGCGGCGCCGCCGGCCTCGGCGTGAACCAGGTGGACTCCCGCCGCAACGTGGTGGTCGGCAGCCTCAGCCGGGTCGCCAACGCCAGCTACCGCAGCTACAGCAGCGGTCTGGAGCTGGAGGCCGGGCGCAACCTCGCCGTGAGCGACGCCGTCACCTTCACCCCCTACGCCGGCCTCGCCTACGACCACGAGTACCGCCAGGCCTTCACCGAGCACGGCGCCGATGCCGCCAACCTCGACGTGGCCAAGCAGCAGAACGACTCGGTCCGCTCCAGCCTCGGCGCGCGCCTCCAGGGCGACTTCGGCGATCCGCACCACACCCGTTTCCACCCCGCCGCCTATTGCGCCTGGATCCGCGAGTGGGGCGACACCGGCTCCAGCGTCGACGCCACCTTCGCCGGCGCCCCGTCGAGCCGCTTCACCGTCCTCGGCCAGCGCCTGGCCCGCAACCGCGCGGCCTACGGTGTCTCCCTGGGGGCCGCGATCCGCGACGACACCATGCTCTCGCTGGCCTGGGACGGCGAGTATGGCCAGGGGCACCGGGTGGATGCCGCGTCGGCGCGGCTGGAGTACCGCTGGTAGGCCGGGGCAGGGGGGAATGGACGGCGTGACGGGGCCAAACGATATTTAATAGCCCCATTATTCCCCCCTATTACTCAGCCTTTCCCCTCCTGAGGTATAGTCGGCAGGCTCATTTTTCCGCCGGCCACCCGCCCCGCCAGGGCGACCGGGTGCGCCACGACCCCACGGCGCCGCGCCGCCCCGGTTTCGCATTCGCGCCCGCTCCGCGGGCACCAAGAACAAGTGAGGGAGACATCATGATCAAACCCGTTGGTTCCGACGAGCTCATGCCGCTTTTCGTCTACGACTCCGACAAGCACGACGCCCTGAAGCACGAGGCGGAGAGCCTGC
>CAZMMH010000161.1:0-5824 GCA_964567315.1 uncultured Gammaproteobacteria bacterium | reverse complement strand
TCTCCGATTCGAGGAACAGCAACTGGGCCACCACCAGGTTGGCCATGTGGTCCTCGACCGGCCCGACCAGGAAGATCACACGCTCCTTCAGCAGGCGGGAATAGATGTCGTAGGCGCGCTCGCCGCGCGCGCTCTGCTCGACCACCATCGGCACCAGGCCGGCGGCCCGGGGTCCATCAATACGGTCTTCAATACTCATCGGTTAGGGATCCTTGTACCCCGCGTTCAGTCCTGTCCGGACTGTTCCTGGGGATTCATCATTTCATCGAACGTCTTGGTGACGTCGTCGACCTCGACCTGCTCGAGCACCCAATCGACAACCTGCTCTTCGAGGACCAGCGACTCGACATGAGCCAGAGCCTCACGGTTCTGGTAATACCATTTCACGAACTCGTCAGGATTGTCGTAGGTCTTGGCCACGTTTTCCACTGTTGCCCGGACCCGCGCCTGATCCAGCTCGATCTGGTTGTCGTTGGCGATCTCGGCCAGGATCAGGCTGAGGCTCACGCGCCGGCGCGCCTGCGGCTCGAACAGCGAATTCACCACCTCCGGGTCCTTGACGTTCTGCGGCATCTGCAGCCCGGACTGCTGCATCAGGCGCTGAACCTCCTGCTCCACCAGGCCCTTGGGCACCTCGACCTGGTTCTTGTCGAGCAGCACCTCGAGCACCCGCTCCTTCACCGCGCCCTTGATCTTCTGCTCCAGTTCGCGCCGCATGTTTTCGCGCACTTCGCCGCGCAGGGTCTCGATGCCGCCCTCGCTGATGCCGAAGGAGGTGGCGAAGGCCTCATCCAGCTCCGGCAGCTTCGGCTCCGCCACCGAGTGCACCGTGACCTTGAACACCGCCGGCTTGCCGGCCAGTTCCTGCGCCTGGTAACCCTCGGGGAAGGTGACATCCAGGGAGCGCTCCTCGCCCGCCTGGGCCCCGAGCAGGCCCTCTTCGAAGCCCGGAATCATCGAGTTGGAGCCGAGCACCACCGCGACCTGCTTGCCGCTGCCGCCGGGGAAGACCTCGCCGTCGACGCTGCCCTCGAAGTCGATCATGACGCGGTCGCCGTCCTGGGCGGCGCGCTCGACGTCGATCCACTCGGTGCGCTGGGTACGCAGCTTTTCCAGCATCCCGTCCAGATCCTGCTCGGCGATCTCGACCACCGGACGCTCGATCCTCACCCCGGCAAGCGGGGCCAGTTCGATCTGCGGATAGACCTCGAACACGGCGACGTACTCGAGCGGCTGACCGGGCTCGACCGGGCGCGCCTCGACGTAGGGGGCGCCGGCCAGACGCAGTTCCTGCTCGCTCACGGCGCGGGAGAAGCTGTTGCGCACGGCCTCGTCCACCACCTCGCCGCGGACCTGGGCGCCGTACTTGCTCTTGACGACCTTGAACGGCACCTTGCCGGGACGGAAACCGTCCACCTTGACCCGCCCGCTCATTGAGCGCAGGCGCTCCTCAACGGCCTTTTCGATCTCATCGGCCGGCACCTGTACGGTCATCCGGCGCTCCAGACCCTCGGTAGTCTCGACTGAAACTTGCATCAATAACCCCATCCAGCAGTGTGACGATTCCCCCGGGAAAACCCGGGCGGTGAAAAATCCGGAACAGGCCCCCGCAGGGGGAGCACCGCGCCCGGTGATTGGTGCGAAAGGAGAGACTCGAACTCTCACCCCCGAAGGGACTGGAACCTAAATCCAGCGCGTCTACCAGTTCCGCCACTCTCGCATTGGCAGCCAAATACGGAGCGCTGCCAGTGAAATAGCGCGAAAGTATACCTTTAACCCGCGATCCAGCGCACCCCTCCCCCGGTCGGGAGGAGACGGGCCTTGCCCCTGCCGCCCCTTTTCGGCTTAATGCTGCGAACGCGCCCAGAACCCGCGGGCCAGGCGCCCACAACGATCACTCACACCGCGAATCCGACATGACCGATATCCTCGAACTGGGCCCCGAGGCCCTCTGCCGCCGCTGCAACCCGGAGCAATTCGCCTTCGCCACCACGGCGGAGCTGGAGGATCTGGCCGAGGTGGTGGGCCAGCAACGGGCCCAGGAGGCGGTCCATTTCGGCATCGGCATGCACCAGCAGGGCTACAACATCTTCGCCCTCGGCCCCTCGGGCATCGGCCGCCACACCCTGGTGCGCCAGTTCGTCGAACAACAGGCGGCCAAGGAGTCGCCCCCCGACGACTGGTGCTACATCAACAATTTCGACGACCCGCCGCGGCCCCAGGCCCTGCGCCTGCCGCCGGGCCGGGGGACCCACCTGCGCCAGGCGATGAACCACCTGGTGGAGGACCTGCTGGTGGCGATCCCGGCGGCGTTCGAGACCGAGGAGTACCAGAACCGCCTGCAGGAGATCGAGGACGGGCTGAAGTCACGCCAGGAGGAGGCCTTCTCGGCCCTCCACGACGAGGCGGAGAAACAGAGCGTGTCGCTGCTGCGCACCCCCGGCGGCTTCGCCTTCGCCCCCACCCGCGACGGCGAGATCATTCCTCCCGACGACTACGAAAAGCTGCCGGAGAAGGAGCGCGCGCGGATCGAGGAGGTGGTCAGCAACATGCAGCAGCGGCTGCAGCAACTGCTGCACCAGATCCCGCTCTGGGGCAAGGAAACCCGCGAACAGGCCAAGAGCCTCAACCGCGAGGTCACCCGCAGCGAGGTCAGCCACCTGATCGACGCCCTGCGCAACGTCTACGGCGACCTGCCCGAGGTACTGGACTACCTGCGCCGGCTGGAGGAGGACATCATCGACAACGCCGACCTGTTCCGCCAGCAGGGCGAGCATGCCGAGCGGCGCTCGTCGGCCCTGCAGCCTGGCGGCAGCGCCTTCAACCGCTATCGGCTCAACCTGCTGATCGACCACGGCGACAACCACGGCGCACCCATCGTCTACTGCGACAACCCCACCTACCAGAACCTGATCGGCCGGGTCGAGCACATCGCCCAGATGGGCGCTCTGATCACCGACTTCACCCTGATCAAGCCCGGCATGCTGCACCGGGCCAACGGCGGCTACCTGATCCTCGACGCGCACAAGGTGCTGATGGAGCCCTACGCCTGGGCCGGACTCAAGCGCGCCCTGCGGGCGCGCAAGGTGCAGATCGAATCCCTCGGCCAGATGCTCAGCCTGATCAGCACCGTCTCCCTGGAGCCGGAGGCGATCCCGCTTGAGATCAAGGTGATCCTGATCGGCGAGCGCACGCTCTACTACCTGCTGCAGGAGTACGACCCGGAGTTCGCCGAGCTGTTCAAGGTGGCGGCCGACTTCGAGGAGAGCCTGGAGGCCGAAAGCGACAACCTGCACCTCTACGCCCGCCTGCTGGCAACCCAGGCGCGTCAGCTCAAGCTGCGCCCCCTGGACCGCAGCGCGGTGGCGCGGGTGGTCGAGTTCAGCGCCCGCGAGGCGGGTGACGGCGCCAAGCTCTCGACCCACGCCCGCACCACCACCGACCTGCTGCGCGAGGCGGACCACTGGGCTGCCGCCGGCGGGCGCGACACCATCGGCGCCGCCGACGTACAGCAGGCGATCGACGCCAAGATCGGCCGCGCCGACCGCATCCGCAGCCGGCTCTACGAGGAGATCGCCCACGGCGTGCTGATGATCGACACCGAGGGCGAGGCGGTGGCCCAGGTGAACGGCCTGTCGGTGGTCCAGCCGGGCGACTTCGCTTTCGGCCAGCCGACCCGCATCACCGCCACCGCCCGCGTCGGCGAGGGCCAGGTATTGGACATCCAGCGCGAGGTGGAGCTGGCGGGGCCGATCCACTCCAAGGGGGTGATGATCCTGTCGGCGTTTCTCGGCGCGCGCTACGCCCCCGAGCACCCGCCGTCGCTCTCGGCCAGCCTGGTATTCGAACAGACCTACGGCGAGGTCGAGGGCGACAGCGCCTCGGTGGGCGAGCTGTGCGCCCTGCTCTCGGCCATCGCCGGGGTGCCGATCCGCCAGTCCCTGGCGGTCACCGGCTCGATCAACCAGCATGGCCAGGTACAGGCGATCGGCGGGGTCAACGAGAAGATCGAGGGCTTTTTCGACGTCTGCAACGCCCGCGGCCTGAGCGGCGAACAGGGGGTGCTGATCCCCATGAGCAACGTCCGCCACCTGATGCTGCGCGACGACGTGGTCGAGGCCGTGGCCGCGGGGCGCTTCCACGTCTACGCCGTGAGCAGCATCGACGAGGCTGCCAGCCTGCTGACCGGCCTCGACGCCGGCGTGCGCGGCGACGACGGGCAGTTCCCGGAGGGTAGCCTGAACCGGCTGGTGGAGGAGCGCCTGAGCGAGCTGGCGGTGGTGCGGGCGATCTACGGTGAGCAGGTCAAGGCCCGCGCCGGGCTCGGCGACGGGCCTGCGGGGGAGAAGACGTCCGACGAGTGACGGGCTTCAGTCCTCGTCGATGCGGTCGATGCCGTTGAGGGGGCCGGACCAGTTCTCCGGTTTGATCGCCCGGTCGGTAAAGCCGAGTTCGTCCTTTTCCAGGTCGTCGAAGGGGGCGCTCCAGTCCTCGGGCGGCTCCGCCACCGCCAGCGTCATCTCGGCCCAGCTGTCGAGATCGATCTCCTCGACCTCGCCCTCGAAATACTGGATTTCGACGTTGCCCCGCTCTTCGTCGAACGCCACCACCTCGAACATCTGACCGCCTTCGAGGTTCTTGTACCAGTCACCTACCCGTGGACCAAATTCCGTCGACATGATACGCACCCCTCTTTTCTTATGTAAGAAAGTCGGGCGGGCCGGATTGACTCGCTCAAGTCAAAGATAACACCGATTCGCCAGCAGCCGGCAAGCCCCGCCGGCGGGGCCGCATCGGTATGCAAGGGAGGGGCCTGTTCAGGCGTAGAGGTCGATTCCAGGGCTGGAAGCGCCCTGCTTTCCCTGAGCGTCGGCAGCGGTACCGGCGCCGGTGGCCCCGGACGGTTGCCGCGCCAGTTCGGCGCGGGCCTGGGCCGCCATGGCCTCCGCCTGGGCCGCCACCTGACGGTCCTGGGCCGAAGGCTCGGCCGGCGCCAGCGCCGCGCGCTGCACGATCTGCGCCTTGCGCAGGGTCGCCTCGGGGTCGCCCGGCACCGGGGCGGCGTCGATCCGCACCTCGCCGGCAACCGCATAGAGCACACCGTTGGAGCCGCGCTGATAGGTGAAGGAGGCGCCGCTGGTGTAGCGCCCGCCGGCCGCCTCGTGGGCCAGCTCGTGAGCCCGCACCTCGCGATCGCGCTGGGCCAGCTTGCGCACCTGCTCGGCGGCCTTTTGCTCCTGGGGCGACTGGCCGGCGCCGTTGGTCGCCGTGGGAGCGGCGGAGCCGTTGCCGGCCTTGTCGCCGCCGGCGGCGTCTGCGGAAGAGGTGGCGGAGGCCCCGTGCGTCAGGCCGGGACGGAGGGGCTGTAGGGTCGTGGCGGCAGAGACGTCCACGGCGGCAAGCGGCGGCTCAGCCGAGGATCTTCAGCAGGGAATCCAGGGTGTCGCTGACGGTGCGCGCGGTCTTGGCCGAGACCTCGACCTGGTTGCGCGCGACCTTGAGGTTGATCAGCGAGGTGGTCATATCCTCCTCCATCGGCTGATCGGTCCCCAGCTTGGCCAGGTTCTGGGCACTCTTGTTGGCCAGCGCCTGCCCGGCACGAATGCCGGCCAGGGCGGAGTTCATTGCGTTGTTGACGATCATCGCGCGACCCTCCATCCAGCCCGGGACTTAGTATGAATTATATCAAAGATATGGGCCCCAAACAGGAAGGTGCTCACACCCCGGAGAGTGGCCGGGCGGCCTTGGGTGCGACAAAGAAAAAGGGGCCAGGCTTGCGCCTGACCCCTTTTCGGTGCTGGTGGGCCGTGTAGGACTCGAACCT
>CAZMMH010000160.1:0-5838 GCA_964567315.1 uncultured Gammaproteobacteria bacterium | reverse complement strand
CAACGGCCAGATCATCGAGACCCACTCGGTCTCCGCCGGCCTCGACTACCCGGGCGTGGGGCCCGAGCACGCCTGGCTCAAGGACAACGGCCGCGCCAGCTATGTCGCCGCCAGCGACGACGAGGCCCTGGCCGCGTTCCATGAACTGACCCGAGTGGAGGGGATCATCCCGGCCCTGGAGTCGAGCCATGCCCTGGCCCATGCCATCAAGCTGGCGCCGACCATGGCCAAGGACCGGATCATCATCGTCAACCTCTCCGGTCGCGGCGACAAGGACATCCACACCGTGGCCACCCTGGAAGGAATCAACGTATGAGCCGTATCGCCGCCCGCTTCGCAGCGCTTCGTGCCGAGGGCCGCACGGCCCTGGTTCCGTTCGTCACCGCCGGCGATCCGGGCCCCGACATCACCGTGCCGCTGATGCACGCCATGGTCGAGGCCGGCGCCGACATCCTCGAGCTCGGCGTGCCCTTCTCCGATCCCATGGCCGAGGGGCCGGTGATCCAGGCCGCCTGCGAACGGGCCCTGGTCTTCGGCACCAGCCTGCACGACGTGCTCGATATGGTGCGCGAATTCCGTTCCCGCGACGCCGACACCCCGGTGGTGGTGATGGGCTACCTCAACCCCATCGAGGTGACCGGCTACGAGACCTTCGCCACGGCAGCGAGCGAGGCCGGGGTCGATGGCGTGATTACCGTCGATATCCCCCCGGAGGAGGCCGAGGAGTATGTGGCCGCCCTCAAGGGCCACGGTCTCGACCCGATCTTCCTGGTCTCGCCCACCTCCGACGAGGCGCGCATGCGCACCATCTGCGCCATGGCCGGCGGCTTCGTCTACTACGTCTCTTTCAAGGGCGTGACCGGTGCCAGCCACCTGGACGTCTCGGCGGTGGCCACCAAGGTCGAGGCGCTGCGGGCCGTCAGCAGCCTGCCGGTGGGCGTCGGTTTCGGCATCAAGGACGCCGAGTCGGCCCGCGCGGTATCGGCGGTGGGCGACGCGGTGATCGTCGGCAGCGCAGTGGTCAAGCGGGTGGCGCAGCATGCCGGCGAGCCCGAGAAGATCGCACCGGCGGTGTGCGAACTGTTGGGCGAGATGCGCCGCGCCATGGACGCGGCGCGCGGTTGACGGCAAGATGACAGGATCACTGTGACGCATCCCGCGGCGCCGCCAGGTGCGCGCCGCCGTGCGAGCGGGGGAGAACAATGGCTGAACTCGGAACGAAAACCATGAGCTGGTTCCAGAAACTGATGCCCTCACGCATTCGCACCGACGGTGGCAGCAAGCGCACGGTGCCCGAGGGGCTGTGGGTCAAGTGCCCGGCCTGCAACGGCGTGCTCTACCGCGCGGAGCTGGAGCGCAACCTGGACGTCTGCCCCAAGTGCGGCCACCACATGCGCATTCGCGCGCGCAAGCGGCTGGAGGCATTTCTCGACCCCGAGCCGCGGGTCGAGGTGGGCCATGCGATCGAGCCGGTCGACGCGCTCAAGTTCCGCGACAGCAAGAAATACAAGGACCGCCTGCTGCAGGCGCAGAAGAAGACCGGCGAGAGCGACGCCCTGGTGGTCATCCAGGGTCAGGTGAAGGGGGTGGCGCTGGTGGCCGCCGCCTTCGACTTCGAGTTCATGGGCGGTTCCATGGGTTCGGTGGTCGGCGAGCGCTTCGTGCGCGCGGTCAACGTCTGTCTTCAGGAGGAGATTCCGCTGGTCTGCTTCTCCGCCAGCGGCGGCGCGCGGATGCAGGAGGCGCTGATCTCCCTGATGCAGATGGCCAAGACCAGTGCGGCCCTGACCCGCATGGCCGGGCGCGGCATTCCCTTCGTCTCGGTGCTCACCGATCCCACCATGGGCGGCGTTTCGGCCAGTCTGGCCATGCTCGGCGACGTCAACGTGGCCGAGCCCAAGGCCCTGATCGGCTTCGCCGGGCCCCGGGTGATCGAGCAGACCGTGCGCGAGACCCTGCCCGAGGGCTTCCAGCGCGCCGAGTTCCTGCTGGAGCACGGCGCCGTCGACATGATCGTCGACCGCCGCGAGATGCGCGACCGCATCGCCTCCCTGCTGGCCACCCTGACCCACCAGCCGGCACCGCCCGCCACCACCACCGCGCTGACGGCGGTGGCGGCGAGTGAATAGTCGATAGTGAATAGTTGATGCGGCGCGCCTCTGGCGCGCAGCCTGTTGAATCAATACGGCCGCACCCTAGGGCGCTCGTCAACTATTCACTCTCGACGCTGCACTATTCACGCGTATCCATAAGTCCGTTTCACCTGGCACGTCGCCACCCCATCGGCCCCTTCATCATGCCAAGAGACCTCGCCGCCTGGCTCGCCTGGCAGGAGACCCTCCACCCCAACCCCATCGATCTCGGGCTGGAGCGGGTGGCCGCTGTGTGGGCGCGGCTGCACCCGGGGCCGTTGCCGTTCGCCGTGGTCACCGTGGGCGGGACCAACGGCAAGGGTTCCACCGTGGCCTACCTGGAGGCGATCCTGTGCGCCGCCGGCTGTCGGGTCGGCGCCTACACCTCGCCCCATCTGCTGCGCTACAACGAACGGGTGCGCATCGACGGCGTCGAGGCCGGCGACGCGGCCTTGTGCGCCGCCTTCGAGCGCATCGATGCGGCCCGCAGCGATACCTCGCTCACCTATTTCGAATTTGGCACACTGGCCGCTCTTGAGCTGTTCGCGCGGGCCCCGGTGGAGGTGGCGCTGCTGGAGGTGGGGCTGGGTGGCCGGCTCGACGCGGTCAACGTCGTCGACCCCGACGTGGCAGTGGTGACCACCATCGACCTGGACCACACCGCCTGGCTGGGTGAGGACCGCGAGGCCATCGGCCGCGAGAAGGCCGGCATCTTTCGCCCGGGTCGCCCGGCCCTGTACTCCGACCGCAATCCGCCGCAGAGCCTGTTGGCGGCGGCCCGGGCCTGCGGGGCGCGGCTGCTGCGCGTCGGCCGCGACTATGAACTGCGCGCCGCTGCCGACGGCTGGGAGTTCCGCGGTCCCGGCGGTTCCATCGACGGCCTGCCGCGGCCGGCATTGGCCGGCGGCTTTCAACTGGACAACGCCGCCACTGCGCTGGCCGCCCTGCAGTTGCTGGCGCCGCGGATCACGGTGACCGCCGAGGCCTGTCGTGCCGGCCTGGCCACGGCGCGCCTGGCGGGCCGCTTTCAGCACCTGCCCGGCCCGGTCGAGCGCATCCTCGACGTGGCCCACAATCCCCAGGCGGCACGGGCGCTGGCCGCCAATCTGGCGGCAGAACCCTGCACCGGCCGCACCTATGCGGTGTTCGGCATGCTCGCGGACAAGGACGTGGAGGCGGTGGCGGGGGCCCTGCGCGGGGTGGTGGACGGCTGGTATCTGGCCGGGCTGGAGGTGCCGCGCGGTCTCTCCGCGGCGGTGCTGGAGGCGCGGCTCGCGCCGCTGGAATTGCCTCTGCGTGCCTCCCTGCCCAGCGTCGCCGCGGCCTGGCGCGCCGCCCTGCAGGCGGCCCGCCCCGGCGACCGGGTGCTTGCCTGCGGTTCCTTCTTCACCGTGGCGGAGGTCATGGGCGAGGGCCTATAATTCGGGCTCCGGCGACTGGCAGGGGACGGACAACAGTGGAAAAGTGGCTCAAGCAACGGCTGGTGGGTGCGGCAGTGCTGGTGGCGCTGGCGGTGATCTTCGTTCCCATGCTGCTGGAATCGCCGGGGCACAAGGCGCCGGACGAGACCCGCCTGCAGAATCCCGAAACGCCCCAGACCGATTATCTCGGCGACAATTCCAAGCTGAAGGAGATCAGCATCCCGATCCCGTCCAAGCCGACGGAGGTCGTGGTGGGCGGCAAGGACGTGCCGCCGGCGGAGGCGCCGGCCACCGGGCAGGCAGCGCCGGCGGCGCCCGCAAAGGGCGCCAGCGCGCCCGCGGCGAGCCCGGAACCGGCGGCCAAGCCGGCCCCCGCGGCCGCGAGCAAGCCGGAGGCGGTGGCCAAGGCCACCCCCGCGCCGACGCCCAAGGCGGCGCCGACGGCCAAGGCGGCCAACGGCGCCCTGGCCTCCTGGGTGGTGCAGCTGGCCAGCTTTTCCAACGTGCGCAACGCCGAGGCCCTGCGCAACAAGCTGCGCAAGGCGGGCTATCCCGCCTTCGTCGAGAAGGTGCCGGTGAAGGCCGGGACCGTCTACCGGGTGCGCGTGGGTCCCGACGTCTCGCGGCCCAAGATGGAGGCGTTGCGCGACCGCCTGCAGCGCGAGTTCAAGCTCAAGGGCATCGTGACCAGCCACCGCTGAGGGCCGGCGATGCGTGTTCAGTTGCCCTGCCGCCTCTGTTAGAATTCGCGCATGCCACGCCCACGCGTCCTGGCGCGCCTCTCCAGCCGTCCCGTCCAGCCGAACTGAGTCAACGCAATCATGATCTGGGTCGATTACGTCATTCTGGCGATCCTCGGCATTTCGATGCTGGTCAGCCTGCTCCGCGGCTTCGTCCGCGAGGCGCTGTCGGTGGTCACCTGGATCGCTGCCGGTTGGGTCGCGCTGGCCTTCTCCGGACGTTTCTCGCAGCTGCTCGAACCCTATATTCAGACCCCCTCGGCACGTGCCGTGGTGGCCTTTGCCGCGCTGTTCTTCGCCACCCTGCTGCTCGGCGCCCTGATCAACTACCTGGTGGGTCAACTGGTGCAGAAGACCGGCCTCTCCGGCACCGACCGGGTGGTCGGCATGCTGTTCGGGCTGGCACGCGGCATCGCCATCGTTGCGGTGCTGGTGCTGCTGGCGGCCCCGGCCAAGCTGCCGCAGGATCCCTGGTGGAAGGAGTCGACCCTGATTCCCCACTTCCAGAAGGTGGCGATCTGGATGCGCGGCTTCCTGCCGCCGGAATACGCCAAGGACTTTTCCTACGACTGATGCAACGGCGCCGGTCGTGGCGGCCGGCGGGGAAGACGAGAGATGTGCGGCATTATCGGCATAGTGGGCATGAGCCCGGTCAACCAGAGCCTGTATGACGGCATGACCGTGCTGCAGCACCGTGGGCAGGATGCGGCCGGCATCATGACCTGCGACGAGGGCACCCTGCACCTGCGCAAGGACAACGGCATGGTGCGCGACGTCTTCCGTACCCGTCACATGCTCGACCTGCGCGGCAATATGGGTATCGGCCATGTGCGTTATCCGACCGCCGGCTGCTCCTCCTCTGCCGAGGCCCAGCCGTTCTACGTCAATTCGCCCTACGGCATCTCCCTGGCTCATAACGGCAACCTGACCAACGCCGCGCAGCTCAAGGAGGAGCTGTTCCGCGAGGACCTGCGTCACATCAACACCACCTCCGATTCCGAGATCCTGCTCAATGTCTTCGCCCACGAACTCCAGGCGCAGGGCAAGCTGCAGATCACCGAGGAGGAGGTGTTCCAGGCGGTGCGCGGCGTGCACCGTCGCTGCCGCGGCGCCTACGCGGTGGTGGCGATGATCGCCGGCTACGGCATCGTCGCCTTCCGCGACCCCTTCGGCATCCGCCCGCTGGTGATCGGCAGGCGCGACACCGCCAACGGCCCCGAGTACATGTTCGCCTCGGAGAGCGTGGCTATCGACGCCCTCGGCTTCGAGGTGATGCGTGACGTGGAGCCGGGCGAGGCGGTGTTCGTCGACAAGCCCGGAAACTTCTGCGCCAGTCAGTGCGCCGAGACACCGGTGCACTCGCCGTGCATCTTCGAGTTCGTCTACTTCGCCCGTCCCGACAGCATCATCGACGGTATCTCCGTGTACAAGGCGCGCCTGCGCATGGGCGTGGCCCTGGCGAAGAAGATCCAGCGGGTCTTCCCCGATCACGACATCGACGTGGTGATTCCGATCCCGGACACCAGCCGCACCTCGGCCATGCAG
>CAZMMH010000159.1:0-5859 GCA_964567315.1 uncultured Gammaproteobacteria bacterium | reverse complement strand
GAGACCCAGCAGTGCGCCTACCTCACGGGCCGGACGGAGGAGGCGGAACGCTGGACCGAGGTCATGCTGGAGCATGCCCACTCGGACCTGCAGCGCAGCGACATCCTGGCCACCCGCACCCGCCAGTACGCCACCCTCGGACGTATGCACGAATCCATCATTTCGGCGATCCAGGGCCTGGCGCTGCTCGGCGTGGAGATCACCGAACGACCCGGCAACGAGGAGATCGTGCAGGAGCGGCGGCGGGTGCAGGAAAACCTGCACGGACGGCGTATCGCCGAGCTGGTGGATGCGCCGCCGGTGGAGGAGGCAGCGACGCTGACCGCCATGCGCCTGCTGATGGAGATCTTCCCTGCGGCCTTCCTCTCCGGCAGCGGCAACCTGTTTCCCTACCTGGTACTGAAGGCGGTGAATCTCTCCCTGCGTCACGGCAACTGCCCGGAGTCCGCCTTCGCCTACGCCGCCTACGGCATGCTCCTGTGCGGCGAACTGGACGAGCCGGCCGTGGGTTATCAGTACGGCCGCGTGGGGCTGGCGATCAACGAGCGTCTGGACGACATCGCCCTGCGGGCACGGGTGATCTACGTCTACGCCATGTTCGTGCACCATTGGAGCAATCACTGGTCGACCCTGACACCCTGGTTCCGCAAGGGCATCGAGGCGGGTTACCAGTCGGGCGACCTGCTCTACCTCGCCTACAGCGCCCAGGACTGCGTGATCTGGGACCCGACCCTGGACCTGGAGACGGCCTGCCGCCAGCACGCGGAGAATCTGGAGATCGTGCGCGAGTGCGCCTACCAGGACTCCCTGGACTCGGGCACCCTGTTCCTGCAGTTGCAGCGCAACCTGCTCGGGCTCACCGATGCCCCCTGTTCCCTGAGCGACGACGATTTCGACGAGGCGCAGTGCCTGGACGGGATGCGCCGGCGCCAGTTCATGACGGGCATCGCCAACTACCATATCTACAGTGCCGAGCTCTGCCTGCTCTACGGCGACCACGCGAGGGCCCTGGCCCACGTGCGCGAGCAGGACCGGCTGATCAAGTCGGCCATGTCGCTGCCCCAACTGGTGCGCTTCTACATCGTCGCCTTCCTCACCCTGGCGACCCATTACCCGTCCATGCCGGCAGTGGAACAGGCCGCGACCCGCGAGCGGCTGGAACGGGATCTCGCCCGCATGCGGCGCTGGGCCGACAACTGCATCGATAACTTCCGCCACCTGCAATATCTGATGGAGGCGGAACTGAGCTGCCTCGACGGCGATCGCGAAGGGGCGCTGGAGCGCTTTGACGCCGCCATCAGCGCGGCGCAACGCAGTGGCTTTCTCCGCGACGAGGCGACCGCCTGCGAACGGGCCGCCCGCTACCTGTTGGCGCTCGGCCGCCGCCGGGCCGCGGAAGGCTACCTGCGCGGCGCCTATCATCTCTACGATCGCTGGGGTGCCCTGCGCAAGGTGAGCATGCTGGGGCAGGAGTTCCCGGTGCTGCGCGAACTCGCCGCAGCCAGGCGCGCATCCGTATCGGAGCGGACCGCCGCCGACCTGGACCTGGCCTCGGTCATGAAGGCCTCGCGGGCAATCTCCGGGGAAATCGTGCTCGACCGGCTGCTCAAGACCACCATCGACATCCTGCTGGAAAATGCCGGTGGCCAATGGGGCTGCCTGGTGGTGCGGCGGGACGGAGGCCTGGTGGTGGAGGCCGCGACCCTGCCGGTGGACAGAGCGCGGACCGCGGAGGTCCCGCGCCATTCCCTGCTGCCCGACGCGGAGGGCGGACAGGTCGCGTTGCCGGTGAGCCTGATCAGCCAGGTGCTTCGTAGCGGCGAGGCCGTGGTCCTGCACGACGCGAGCCACGAGGGGCAGTTCACCGGGGAGCCCTACGTGCTCAAATGCCACCCCTCATCGGTGCTGTGCGTGCCGATCCGCCGGGAGCGCTTCGAAGGCGCGCTGTACATGGAGAACAACCTGGCCAACGGCGTCTTCACCCGGGAGCGGGTCGAGGTGATCCGTCTGTTGGCGGCCCAGGCCTCGGTGGCGATCGAGAACGCGCACCTCTACGAACAGGTGCAGGATTACTCCCGGACCCTGGAAGAGAAGGTGGCGGAGCGGACCGCACGCCTCGAGCTGCTCAACCAGGAACTCCAGGGACTGGTCGACCGGGACGGACTCACCGGCGTCGCCAACCGGCGACGGGGTGACGCCTATCTGGATTCCGCGTGGGCGCGTCTGCGGCGGGCGCAGCAGCCGCTGTCGGTCGTCATGCTCGACGTGGATCACTTCAAGGCCTTCAACGACAACTATGGTCACCAGGCCGGCGACGACTGTCTGGTGGCCGTGGCCGAAACGCTGCGCCGGCAGCTCAAACGGCCGGTGGACATGGTCGCGCGCTACGGTGGTGAGGAGTTCATGCTGATCCTGCCGGGCGTCGACGCCGACGGCGCGGTCCGGGTGGCCGAACAGCTGCGGCATGCCGTGGAGGCGTTGGCGATCGCCCACGCGCATTCGTCGGCGGGTCCGGTGGTCACGGTGAGCGCCGGTACCGCAACCATGGTGCCGGAGACGGAGGAGGGCGCCGAGGAGCTGTTGCGGGAGGCGGACATCGCCCTCTATCGGGCCAAGCGAATGGGGCGGAACCAGGTCCATTCGGCACCAGCCGCGCCGTCACGGAGCTAGCGCCCGGGCCCGGGACCGCAGCGTGGGGCGCCCCCGGACGGCGCGGCCACGGAGTCCGGCAAGCAGCGAAAGAATGCACTTGACGCCGACGCCCGCTCCCCGCTAACGTCGAGCCCATGCACACCTTCGAGCGAATTTGCAGCATGGCGAAAAAACCGAGCCTGTGGCGCCTTGCCACATCGGCCGCGGTGCCTGCTGCATGATCTGAACGACATACGGCAACCGCGGGTCCCCACCGCGATTGCCGCTTCCCCGCCGTGAGACCCGCGTTGCCCTCCAACCAAGGGTCTTCACGATGACGAGTTCCGAATCCGCATCCTCCGCCGACGGCGCGGTGTTCGCCGGCACCCTGCTGGTGCTTGCCGGGGCCATCGCCTTTTCCGCCAAGGCGGTGATGGTCAAGCTGGCCTATGCCTATCCGGTGGACGCCAGCACCCTACTGGCCCTGCGCATGGGCTTCGCGCTGCCGTTCTTCGTCGTCATCGCCCTGTGGCAGAGCCTGACCGGCGGGCCGCCCGCGGCCCTGCGCGACGTGGCCGGCGCGGCCCTGCTCGGGCTGCTCGGCTTCTATCTCGCCAGCCTGCTGGACTTCGAGGGCCTGCGCCGGGTGAGCGCGGGATTGGAGCGCATGGTGCTGTTCCTCTATCCGACCCTGGTGGTGCTGCTCTCGGCGCTGCTCTACCGGCGGCCGGTGAGCAGCCGCGAGCGGATGGCCCTGGGCCTGAGCTACCTGGGCATCACCCTGATCGTGGTCCGGGCGCTGTCCCTGCACGGCCAGACGGTGGCCCTCGGCGGCCTGCTGGTGTTCGGCAGCGCGCTGGCCTACGCCAGCTACCTGATCGGCAGCGGCCGGCTGGTGGGGCGCATGGGCGTGCTGCGCTTCACCAGTTATGCGATGACCGTGGCCTGCCTCACCGCCATGGGCCAGTTCGCGGCCAGCCATCCCCTCGGCCGGCTGGCCCTGCCGACGCAGGTCTACGCCCTGGCCGCGGCCATGGCCGTCGTCTGCACGGTGCTGCCCGCGTTCCTGATCTCCGCCGGCATCCGCCGCATCGGGGCCGGCCGGGCGGCGATGCTGGCGGCGGTCGGGCCGGTGGCCACCATCGTCATGGCGGCCTATTTCCTCGGCGAGGCGATCACCCCGGTACAGATGGCGGGAACGGCGATGGTGCTGGGCGGGGTGGTGATGGTGACGCGGGAGGGCAAGGCCTGACCGCCGCAGAGCAGGCCAGGGAAGGCAGCAACCACCGAAGAGACCGAATTCACCGAAAAGGCGGGATTGGCGCATTGGAACGGCAGGCGCGCAGCGCCCACCGGAATTCACCATTCAACATTCACCATGCAACATTCGCGGCGTTCACGCCGCGTCAAGCAGGGCCTGAAAGCGTTCCGGGTCGCGTTCGGTACGGGCCGTTCCGAACAGCGCATGCGCTTCGGGATAGGCGTGGGCCAGCATGGCGAGCCACTGTTTGAGACGCGGCACGACCTTTTCCGGCGGCGTCTGCCGGACCATGTGTGCCTGCAGCCTCTGCAGCAGGCCGGCCACTCCGGACCAGGGCAGCGGCGTGTGGCCGGCGCCGGCGGCCTCGGCGCGGATGGCCCGTGCCAGGTCCGGACGCGCTACCGCCCCGCGCCCCAGCATGGCGTCCTCGCAGCCGCTGATTCGACGGCATTCGACGTAGTCGGCGGCCGAGCGGATGTCGCCGTTGGCCACCAGCGGGACCGGCACCGCCTCGCGAATCGCCGCAAGCTGTTCCCAGCGCGCCGGCGCCCGGTAGCCGTCGGCACGGGTGCGCGCGTGGACCGTGAGGCAGGAAGCGCCGCCGTCCACCGCGGCGCGGGCATTATCGAGCGCCAGTTCCGAGTCGTCGTAGCCGAGGCGCAGCTTGGCGCTCAGCGGCACCGCCGGCGGCAGCGCGGCACGTACCGCAGTGACGATGGCGCGGAGCCGCTCCGGCGCCTTCAACAGCACCGCGCCGCCGTCGTGGCGGTTGACGGTCTTGGAGGGGCAGCCGAAGTTGAGATCGATCGCCGGTGCGCCCAGCTCCACGCCACGGGCGGCGTTCTCCGCCATCAGCCGGGCGTCGCCGCCCAACAGTTGCAGGATCACCGGCGTGCCGGCCGATGTGCACGCGCCGTGCTCCAGCTCGGGGAAGTGACGGCGGAACACCCGTTCCGGCAACAGGCCGTCGCTGATCCGCAGGAACTCGGTGACACAGGCGTCATAGCCGCCGACCGCGGTGAGCAGGTCACGCATCGCGGCGTCGATGACGCCTTCCATGGGGGCAAGCAGCAGTCGCAAGGGCAGGGCGGTTCACGGAAAAAGGACGGCGCAGTATAGCCGAAGTTGGCGTTTTCTTTGCGTTGGCCGTGGGAGAATCCATCCGACCGGCCACCAGCCACACGGAGGGCGCCATGGGAACGCTGGTATGGGGCATGCTGTTCGGGCTGCTCGGAATGGGCTACCTGGCCTACGCGCGACGCCAACGCGAGGTGGTACCGCTGCTCTCCGGTGTGGGCCTGATCGTCTCGCCCTACTTGATCTCCAACATCTACGGCCTGATGGCCCTCGGCGTGCTGTTTTCCGTGCTGCCGTTCTATCTCGAACTTTGAACCAGAAAACCTTGGAACCGCTGAAGACACCGAGAAAACCAATTCCAGGTTTTCGGCGCATTCGGTGTCTTCGGTGGTTCCCAAGCTCCTTTCACGCCCTCAGGCCGCGTTCCTTCGGCCTTCCCATTGCTGCCAGAGCATGTAGAGCAGGGGGATCACCACCAGGGTCAGGATGGTCGAGGCGAAGGTGCCGGCGATCAGGGCCACCGCCAGGCCGCCGAACACCGGGTCGCTGATCATCACCGCCGAGCCGAACATGATCGCGAGTGCCGTCAGCAGGATCGGCCGGAAGCGCACCGCGCCCGCCTCGCGCACCGCCTCCTCCAGCGGCACCCCCTGGCGCCGGTAGTCGAGGATGAAGTCGATCAGCAGCAGGGAGTTGCGCACCACGATGCCGGCGAGGGCGATGAAGCCGATCATCGAGGTGGCGTTGAAGGGCACGTTGAACAGCCAGTGGCCGGGGAAGACGCCCACCAGGGTCAGCGGGATCGCGCCCATCACGATCAGCGGCAGCATGAAGCTCTGGTAGTAGGCCACCAGCAGCAGGTAGATGAACACCAGGGCGACGATGAAGGC
>CAZMMH010000158.1:0-5863 GCA_964567315.1 uncultured Gammaproteobacteria bacterium | reverse complement strand
CCATTTCCGTCGCAATCGGGGTTTCGTCGTAGTCCTTGTCGTCGAAGCCGATGGTAAAGGCCTTCACCGGCGACTGCTGGGAGGCGGCGGCCATGCCCAGGGTGGAGCAGGAATCGATGCCGCCGGAGAGATAGCAGGCCACCGGCACGTCGGCCTCCAGACGCAGCTGCACCGCATGCAGCAGACGGTCACGCACCCCCTCGATCCAGTAGTTTTCGTCCTTGCTCTCGTCGCGCTCGTTCAGCAGCGGGAAGTCCATGTCCCAGTACTTCTCGTCTTTGATCTGGAACTTGCCGTGGGCGCGCTCGATGGTGACCACGTGGCCCGGCTTGACCTGGTGCACCCCCTCGAAGGCGGTGGTGCCGGGGACGATGGTCTGCATCAGCTGGTGATAGAGCCCTTCGGCGCTGAAGCGCCGCGGCACCTCGGGATGGGCAAAGATCACCTTGAGCTCGGAGCCGAAGACCAGGCTGCCATTGACCTCGGTCCAGTAGAGCGGCTTGATGCCGAAACGGTCTCGCACCAGGTGCAGGCGGTCGTGCTTGCGGTCGTAGAGGGCGAAGGCGAATTCGCCGCGCAGATGCACCAGTGCGTCCTCCAGCCCCAGGCGCGGGTAGAGGTGCAGCACCAGCTCGGAGTCGCTCTTGGTCTTGAAGCGGGCACCGGCCAGGGTCATCTCGGCGCGCAGCCGCTTGTAGTCGTAGAACTCGCCGTTGTGGGCCAGCAGCAGTTCGTTATCCGCCGACATGAAGGGCTGACGCGCCCGGTTCTCGTCCAAATCGATAATGGAGAGGCGCGCATGGGAAAAACCCACCCCGCGGTCATCGATGGTCTTGTAGCCGAAGCCGTCGGGCCCACGGTGGTACTGGATGGCGGCCATGGCCACCAGGGTCTCGGGGTCCACGGGACGGCTCGGGTCGGCGTGCATGTAGCCTGCAATTCCACACATGGTCTTGTCGGGTCCTTATTTCGATAAATTCAAATCGAGCCTCGCGCCAAGGCGCTAAGGCGCAAAGAAAACCAATTCAACACAGTCAGAGTTCGTTGACTCGGGTTTACGTCGAGATCTTTGCCATTCGGATCGAGCTTCATCTCAGGGAGTGGAAGCCAAAGGCTCCGCCCCTATGGAGAGCTGCACCCTAATCTCTTGTCGACAGTTTTCGGTTTGTTGCCTTTCCCTTTGCGCCTTAGCGTCTTTGCGCGAGACAGGGTTTTGCCTTCAGCTCCCTTGGGGCGGGGCGTCCATCACCTGGTGGATGCGCTGCACCAGGCTGGTGAGGATTGCCATGCGCATGTAGACGGCGCCGCGGGCCTGGGCGAAGTACCAGTTGTGGGGCGTGTCATCCAGGTCGGTGGCGAGCTCGTCGCCGCGTGCCAGGGGGTGGAGGATGATCGCACCCTCCTTCAGCGGCGAGGCGGCCGAGAGGCCGAAACGCTTGCCATGGGTCTCGAAGCTGTCGCCCACCCAGGCGATGGCGTTGATGTAGACGATGTCGAGGGCGGGCAGTTCTCCGTCCAGATCGTTGGCGACGCGGATGCTCAACCCCGCCTGCTGCAACTCTTCGCGCTGCCCCTCGGCGAAGACGTCATCGGCGTCGGTGATCACCACAACCTCGTCGATGCCGTTGGAAAACAGGCCGAGAAACAGCAGCAGGCTGCGCACCGTGCGCATGCGGTCGGGCACACCGACGATGCCGATCTTCACCCGCTTCTCCGCCGGCACCTGGTCGTCCATCAGCTCCGGGCGCCACTTGAAGATGGCGTACATGTCGGCCAGGGCCTGGGTCGGGTGCTCGTCGATGCCGTTGCCGGCGTTGACGATGGGAATACGCAGGGATTCGAGCATCTCGTAGACCGACTGCTCGTTGCCGTCGCGCAGCACCACCAGATCGCCGTAGTGGTTGAACATCTCCGCCACGTCACCCAGGGACTCGCCCTTGGCGATGCCGGTGGTGGCAGGGTCGGTGATCGACATGATGTCCCCGCCGAGTCGATGCCAGGCGCTCTCGAAGGAGAGTCGGGTGCGGGTACTCGGCTCGTAGAAGGCGCTGATCAGGATCTTGCCGGTCAGCGGCAACTGGGCCAGGGACGGCGTGGTTTCGTAGAAGGCCGCCAGGCGGCAGAGCTGGGCCACGGTGGCGCGATCGAACTGGCGCGCGGAAACCACCGGGCGGTTGGCGAAATTGAGCAGGGGCGCCGGATCCTCGGCGATGTGCGCGAGGAGCCGCTCCGGGTGCTCCATGCCATCGGTACCGGGCTTGGGCTGCACGGGCTTCTGCAATAGCGGATTGAGCTGGTTCACGGGTCGCGTGTCCTTGGGATTTTGGTTCGGGATCAGCGGCGCGCAGCCGTTACCGGCAGTCGGGCACGCAGGGGGAGAGCGGTCACCACGGCGAATGCCGGGTGCCGAGCGGGCATGGCGCGGAAAAAAGGGCCACCAAACCCGCAATACCGAAGAAGATCGAACCCCTCGCGGGGCGTAGGCGTTGAAGCCATGTGGGTATGCATTATACATTGTCGCAAATTGATTTTGTACCAAACTAATTTTTCCGTTCGGTTTCACCCCCGCCCAGCCCCGGGATAACCACATGATCATCAAGATTTTGTTTCGCCTGACCGTGCTCATCGCGGGCCTCGGCATGGCCGCCGTCGCCGCCGCCACACCACCCAACGTGCTGGTGGTGGGCCAGGTGGCGGAACCCAAGTCACTGGATCCGGCGGCCGACACCGCGGTCAACGACTTCCGCATCCTGGTGAACCTCTATGACGGTCTGGTGCGCTACAAAAGCGGCACCCTGGAGGTGGAGCCGGACCTGGCGACCTCGTGGCAAATCAGCGACGACGGCCGCGTCTACACCTTTCATCTGCGCCACGGGGTGAAATTCCAGGACGGCACGCCATTCGACGCCCAGGCGGTGAAGTTCAACTTCGACCGCATGCTCGACCCGAAGGGCCCCTACCACGACACCGGCCCCTTCCCGCTGGCCTTCTTCTTCAAGGCGATCCAGAAGACCGAGGTGCTCGACCGCTACACGGTGCGCTTCACCCTGGACAAGCCCTACGCGCCGCTGCTCTCGAATCTGGCCTACCCCACCGGCCTGATCGTTTCGCCGGCAGCGGTGAAGAAGTGGGGCAAGGATTTCGGCCGCCATCCGGTGGGCACCGGGCCGTTCCGCTTCGCCCAGTGGCAGAGCAACCGCTTGGTGGCCCTGGAGCGCAACCCCGACTATTGGGAGGGGGCGCCCAAGCTCAAGGCAGTGCTCTTCCGCCCCATCACCGACCCCAACACCCGGGTCACCGAGATGCTCTCGGGCGGCCTGGATTTGATGGTGGAGGTGCCGCCGGACAACCTGGCGATGTTTCGCAACAATCCGGCCTACCAGGTCTTTGAACAGGCCGGCCCCCATCTCTGGTTCCTGATCCTCAACACCAAGAAGGGGCCGTTCAAGGACCGGCGCATGCGCCAGGCGATCAACTACGCCATCGACAAGCAGGCCCTGGTGGACAACGTTCTGCGCGGCACCGCCACGGTCGCCGCAGGCCCCACCCCGGCCGCCTTCGCCTGGGCCCACGACGCCGACCTCAAGCCCTACCCCTACGACCCGGCAAAGGCGCGCCAGCTGATCAAGGCCGCCGGCTACCAGGGCGCGACCCTGACCTTCTACGTCACCGAGGGCGGGTCCGGCATGCTCGACCCAGTGGCCATGGGCACGGCGATCCAGGCCGACCTGGCCAAGGTGGGGCTGAAGGTGAAGATCCAGACCTACGAGTGGAACACCTTCCTCGGCAAGGTGAACGCGGGCCTTGCCGGCAAGGCGGACATGGCCGAAATGGCCTGGATGACCAACGACCCGGACACCCTGCCCTATCTCGCCCTGCGCACCGACGCCTGGCCGGACAAGGGCGGCTTCAACTCCGGCTACTACTCCAATCCCCGGGTGGACAGGCTGCTGGAGCAGGCCCGCGCCACCACCGACCGCGCCGAGCGCGCCCGCCTCTACCGCCAGATGCAGAGAATCGTCCACGACGACGCGCCGTGGGCCTTCATCGCCAACTGGAAACAGAACGCCGTGGCCACCAGCCGGGTGAAGCATTTCCGCCTGCAGCCGTCGTTCCTGCTTATGCTGAAAAACGTCGAAAAGGATTGAAAACCGGCCTCACGCAGAGGCGCAAAGGCGCAGAGAAAGACAGAAGAGCATCTCTCGCAAAGATCGCAAAGGACGCCAAGCCAAGAAAGGCGCACTCAAAGTGAGTCTGAGCCTCGCTCTCCCCGGCCTATGAATTCAGCCGCGGCGAAGGCCCATGCGCTTTAGAACGCAGCCATTAAGATTCATCTTGTCCTTTGCGTGCTTAGCGATCCTTGCGAGAGGCAAGTCCTTCTAAGTTTTCCTCTGCGCCTTTGCGTCTCTGCGTGAGACCCGCCTTTGACTTACCCATGCCCCAATACATCCTCAAACGACTGCTGCTGACGCTCCCGGTGCTGCTGGGGATTTCGCTGATCGTGTTCGGGATCATGGCCCTGATCCCCGGCGACCCGGTGCTGGCGATCCTGGGTTCCTACGCGACGCCGGAGAACGTCGCCCGGCTGCGCGTGGAACTCGGCCTCGACCAGCCCCTGTGGCAGCAGTACCTCACCTGGCTCGGCCACCTGCTGCAGGGCGACTTCGGCCGCTCCTACAGCCTCAACCGCCCGGTGCTGGCGGAACTGACGGACCGCCTGCCGCCCACCCTGCTGCTGGCCGGGACCTCCCTGGTGCTCTGCGCCCTGTTTGGCCTGCTCACCGGGGTGGTCTCGGCGGTGCGCCAGTACGGCTGGCAGGACCGCCTGCTGACCCTGCTGGTGCTGGTGGGCATCTCCACCCCCTCGTTCTGGCTCGGCCTGATCCTGGTGCTGATCTTCGCCGTGCACTACGCCTGGTTCCCGGCCAGCGGCATGTATGCCATCTACGGCGGAGGCGACTGGCGCGACCTGCTGCATCACCTGGTGCTGCCGGCCATCACCCTGGCCGTGGTCGCCACTGGCGTCATCGCCCGCCTCACCCGCGCCAGCATGCTGGAGGTGCTGCGTCAGGACTATGTACGCACGGCGCGGGCCAAGGGCCTGGGCGAGGGCAGCGTCATCTACAAGCACGCCTTCAAGAACGCCCTGGTCTCGGTGATTCCCGTGATCGGGGTGCAGGCCGGCTTCGTCCTCGGCGGCGCGGTCTACATCGAAACGGTGTTCCAGTGGCCCGGCATCGGCCGCATGCTGGTAAACGCCATCGCCACCCGTGACATTTTGCTGGTGCAGGGCGGCGTCCTGCTGGTCGCCGCCTGCTACGTGCTGGTGAACCTGGTGGCCGACCTGCTGCAGCGCATGCTAGACCCGAGGATCGAGGCGTGAGCGCCGTGTCTGCCTGGGCCCGCCTCGCCCGCAACCGCCTGAGCCTGTTCGGACTGGTGGTGGTGATGACCATCGTCGCCATTGCCCTGGCCGCCCCCCTGCTGCCCCTGCCCGACCCGAACGCCACCGACCTTGCCGCCCGCCTCGCCCCACCCTTCTCCGCGGACCACTGGCTCGGCACCGACCAGCTCGGCCGGGACATGCTCTCGCGGCTGATCTGGGGCGCCCGTGTGAGCCTCGCCGTCGGGGCCGTGGCGACCCTGATCGCCGCCGTCAGCGGCTCCCTGCTGGGCATCGCCTCCGGCTTCTACGGCGGCCGCCTGGACCAGTTCCTCATGCGCGGCATCGACATGGTCATGGCCTTCCCCTACATGCTGCTGGCCCTGGCCATCGTCGCCGTCCTCGGCCCGGGGCTGATGCACGCGCTGATCGCCATCAGCGTGGTCAACATCCCCTTCTTCGCCCGCGCCGTGCGCGGCT
>CAZMMH010000157.1:0-5889 GCA_964567315.1 uncultured Gammaproteobacteria bacterium | reverse complement strand
CATCGGCGAGCGATTCGGACTGGACGGGCGCTTTTTCATGGAACACACCCATCATCTCCGCGAACGACGATGCGAACGTGAAGATGACGATCCGGACGCCGCGAAACGGGCAGCCGGGGACGCTGGTGACCTTCACGGTGACCCAATTCGTCCCCGGCGGACCGGTGGAGCAGTTGGTCAGCCAGATGCGCAGCCATGCCAGCGGTGGCGAGGCCTCCACCGGCTCTCAGGGGTTGTACCGCGGTGCCCAGGGGCTCGATGCCGAGCGGATCGCCGAACTGAAAAAACTCTACGGCTTCGACAAGCCGGCCCCCCAGCGCTTCCTGGAAATGATGGGCAACTATCTCACCTTCAATCTGGGACAGAGCTACCTCCACCACTCGTCCGTGCTCCGCCTGATCATTTCCAAACTGCCGGTCTCCATCAGTATCGGCCTGTGGACCTTCATGATCACCTATGCCACCTGTATCCCGTTGGGCATCGCCAAGGCGGTGCGTGATGGCAGCCGGTTCGACGTGGCCACCTCCACCCTCATCCTGATCGGCTATGCCATCCCCGGTTTCGTCCTCGGCATCACCCTGCTGGTGCTGTTCGGCGGCGGCAGTTTCTGGGACGTGTTTCCGCTGCGTGGGCTGGTCTCGGACAACTGGAGCCAGCTGCCCTGGTACCGGCAGGTCACCGATTACCTCTGGCACATGGTGCTGCCGATCACCGCCTCGGTGGTGGGCAGCTTCGCCGTGATGACCATGCTGACCAAGAACAGCTTCCTGGAGGAGATCGGCAAGCAGTACGTGCTCACCGCGCGGGCCAAGGGGCTGACCGAGAAGCGGGTGCTCTACGGCCATGTCTTCCGCAACGCGGTGATCCCGCTGGTGACCAATTTCCCCGCCGCCTTCATCGGCGCCTTCTTCACAGGCAGCCTGCTGATCGAGACCATCTTCTCCCTCGACGGCCTCGGCCTGCTCTCCTACCAGTCGGTGATGAATCGCGACTACCCGGTGGTCCTGGGCACCCTCTACCTGTTCACCCTGATCGGCCTGTTCGCCAAGCTGATCACCGACCTCTGCTATGTGCTGGTCGATCCGCGGATCCAGTTCGAGTCGGTGTCGAAATGAGCGAAGCCGTGGCCGCCGTCCTGCCGAACCGCGCCCCGCGCGGCGTCTACGCCCGCGCCTGGCACCGTTTCCGCAAGAATCGCCGCGGCTACTACAGCCTGTGGATCTTCGGCGTGCTGTTCGTGCTCAGCCTGTTCGCCGGCGTGCTGTCCAACGACAAGCCGTTGATCGTCGAGTATCAGGGCCACTACTACTTTCCGGTCTTCAAGAGCTACCCGGAGACCGCCTTCGGCGGCGACTTCGATACCGAGGCGGACTATCTCGACCCCTTTGTCGAGAAGCGCATCACCGGCAACGGCAACTGGGCCATCTACCCACCCAACCGCTACGACTTCGACACGATCAACTACTACTCGCCCTATCCCAACCCGGCGCCGCCCTCGAGGTACAACGTTCTCGGCACCGACGATCGCGGCCGCGACGTGCTGGCGCGGCTGATCTACGGCTTCCGCCTGTCGGTGCTGTTCGCCTTCGCCCTCACCGCGGTGGGGGTGCTGATCGGCGTGGTGGCCGGCGCGATTCAGGGCTTCTTCGGCGGCCGCGTGGATCTGTTCGCCCAGCGCCTGATCGAGATCTGGAGCTCCATGCCCGAGCTCTACCTGTTGATCATCTTCTCCTCCATCTTCCAGCCGAGCATCCTGCTGCTGATCGTGCTGCTCTCCATGTTCGGCTGGATGGGGCTGGCCGACTACGTGCGCGCCGAGTTCCTGCGCGGGCGCAACATGGACTACGTGGAGGCGGCCCGCTCCCTCGGCGTGCGCCGGCGCTCGATCATCCGCCGCCACCTGATGCCCAACTCCATGACCCCGGTGATCACCTTCCTGCCGTTCCGTTTGAGCGGCGCGATCCTGGCCCTGACCAGCCTCGACTTCCTCGGCCTCGGGGTGCCGCCGACCACGCCGAGCCTCGGCGAGCTGCTGGCCCAGGGCAAGGCGAATATCGACGCCTGGTGGCTGTCGTTGACCACCTTCCTGGTGCTGGTCGGCATCCTGACCCTGCTCATCTTCATCGGCGAGGCGCTGCGCGAGGCCCTCGATCCGCGGCGCGGCTAAGAGGCGAACATGGCAGTAGCGAACGACATCCAGGCGCACCCGACGAACCAGCAGCCGCTGTTACAGGTGGAGGAGCTCGCCGTCCACCTCGACAGCGATCGCGGCACCCTGCGGGTGGTGGACGGGGTCGGGTTCGAGATCCGTCGCGGCGAGACCTTCGCCCTGGTGGGCGAGTCCGGCTGCGGCAAGTCCATGACTGCCCTGGCCCTGCTACGCCTGCTGCCGGAGCGCATCGGCCACCTCGCCGGCGGCCGCCTGCTGCTGGCCGGCCAGGACCTGGCCCAGGCCTCGGAGGCCGAGATGCGCCGGGTGCGCGGCGGCCGGGTGGCGATGATCTTCCAGGAACCGATGACCTCCCTCAATCCGGTGATGCCGGTGGGCGAGCAGATCGCCGAGAGCCTGCGCCTGCATCGAGGCCTGAGGAGCGACGCCCTGCGCGACGAGGTGATCGGCCTGCTGGAGGCAGTGGGTATCCCCGATCCGGCACGGCGCTGCGGCGAGTTCCCGCACCAGCTCTCCGGCGGCATGAAGCAGCGCATCATGATCGCCATGGCCCTGGCCGGCCAGCCGGAGCTGCTGATCGCCGACGAGCCGACCACCGCCCTCGACGTGACCATCCAGGCCCAGGTGTTGGAGTTGCTGCAGCGGCTGCGCCGTGAGCGCGGCATGGCGATCCTGTTGATCACCCATGACCTGGGCGTGGTGGCCGAGCAGGCCGACGACGTGGGCGTGATGTATGCCGGCCACATCGTCGAGCGGGCGTCGCGGGACGCCTTCTTCGAGGAGCGCCTGCACCCCTACAGCCAGAAGCTGTTCGAGTCCCTGCCCACCATGGGCAAGCGCGACCAGCCCCTGGCGGTGATACCCGGCAGCGTGCCGTCGCCCGAGCACCCGTTTGCGGGCTGCCGTTTCGCCGAGCGCTGCGCCCATGCCTGGGAGCTTTGTCAGCGCGAGGCCCCGCGCTGGCTGGAGCCGCGCCCCGGCCACGGCGTACGCTGTCACCTGCACGACCCGGAGGTCGCCAAGCCGGGAGAGGTGGCCGCCGCCGAGGCGGCGGTGGCCGTCGCGGCCGAGTCTGCCGGCGGCGGTGAGGAGCTGCTGGCGGTGCGCGACCTGAAGGTCCACTTCCCGATCCAGCGCGGTTTCCTCAAGCGCACCGTGGGCCACGTCTACGCGGTCGACGGGGTCTCTCTCGAGGTGCCGCGGGGCCGCACCCTGGCCCTGGTGGGCGAGTCGGGCTGCGGCAAGACCACCGCCGGCAAGGCCATCCTGCAGTTGACCCGGCCAACAGCAGGCAGCGTGCGCTTCGGCGGCAGCGAACTCACCGAGCTGTCGTCGAAGGAGCTGCGCGGCCGCCGACGCGACTTTCAGATCGTGTTCCAGGATCCCTTCGCCTCGATGAACCCGCGCATGACGGTGGGCGAGATCGTGGAGGAGGGGATGCTGGCCCAGGGCATCGGCGGCAACAAGGCGGCGCGCCGGGCGCGGGTGGTCGCGCTGCTGGAGCACGTCGGTCTAAGCGCCGCGGCCACGGAGCGCTACCCCCACGAGTTCTCCGGCGGCCAGCGGCAGCGGGTCTGCATCGCCCGCGCCCTGGCGGTGGAGCCGAAGCTGATCGTCTGCGACGAGCCCACCAGCGCCCTCGACGTCTCGGTGCAGGCGCAGATCCTCAACCTGCTGCGCGGCCTGCAGGGAGAGCTGGGGCTCTCCTACCTGTTCATTACCCACAACCTGGCGGTGGTGGGTTACCTGGCCCACGAGGTGGCCGTGATGTATCTGGGCCGGATCGTCGAGCAGGGTCCGGTGGCGGCGGTGCTGGCGCAGCCGCGCCACCCCTACACCCAGGCCCTGATGGCGGCGGTGCCGAGCATCGAGGCGGAGGGCCGGCATGAGGTGCTGCGGGTCGAGGGCGAACTGCCGTCGCCCTCCAAGCCGCCCGCGGGCTGCCACTTCCACCCGCGCTGCCCGCAGGCCATGGCCGCCTGCCGCGAGGGTTATCCCGAGGCGCGCACGCTGGGCGACGGCCACCAGGTGCGCTGCTTCCTCTATTCCTGAAGCACCGCGCGGCGTACCCGGCCGCAGGAGACGTCATGGCCCTGCACACCCGCTACTGCCAGGCCGAGCCCTACCGGACCAAGGATGGCTCGCTGATCCGCGAGCTGATGCACCCGGCGGTCCACGGCAACGAGGCGCAGAGCCTGGCCGAGGCCGAGGTGCCGCCCGGCACCCGCACCCTGCTGCACCTGCACCGTCGCAGCGAGGAGCTCTACCACATCACCGCCGGCGAGGGCCGCATGACCCTGGGTGAGGAGAGTTTCACGGTCGTGGTCGGTGACACCGTGACGATCCCGCCGGGCACGCCCCACTGCATCGAGAACAGTGGCGAGGGGGCGCTGCGGATCCTCTGCTGCTGCGCCCCGGCCTATGGCCATGCGGACACGCAGGTTTTGGAGCAGGGCAGAAGGATGAAGGGTGACGGATGAAGCCGGGGGCGGAGCCCCCATTCAAGACGGGTGGTCGGCCGCAGGCCGACACCTCAATTCAAAGTTCAACCTTCACAATTCAAAATTGCAGTCCGGCTAAGCGCCGGACTGCCGCGTGACGTCGACGTACAGCGTCAAATGCTGCCCCGGCTGCAGGTAGTCGGTGCGCTCGATGCCGTTCCAGCGCAGCACATCGGTCACCCGCACGCGGAAGCGCTGGGAGATGGCCGCCACCGAGTCGCCGCGGCGCACGGTGTAGTGAACCGGGCGGATGCGCGCCGGCGGGCCGCCGGCCACGCGGCGGTGGCCGTGCTTGCCGCCGCCGACCCAGACCACCAGCTTCTGGCCGATGTGCAGGGTGTCGCGGGGCGCCATGTTGTTCCACTTGGCCAGCTCGCCGGTGTGGACGCCGTAGTGGCGGGCCAGGCTCCACAGGCTGTCGCCGGAACGCACCACCAGCTTGATCCGGCTCTTGCCGGCGCGGTGCCGGTTCTGGCGTGCCAGCAGCCGCTGCTTGGCGCTCAGGCTGTAGCGGTCGAGGGAGCGGGTGGCCACCGGGATCATCAGGTAGTGGCCGGCGCGGATGGTGTTGCCGGGGAGACCGTTGACGTTGCGGATCAGGGCCACCGTGGTGTGGTAGTGCTTGGCGATGGTCAGCAGGGCCTCGCCGGAGCGGACCTTGTGCCGGGTCCAGCGGACCCGCTTGTTGTGGGGCAGCACCGCCAGCTTCTGCTTGAAGGTCTCGGCCTTTTCGATCGGCAGCAGCAGGCGGTGGGGACCCTTGGGCGCGGTGGACCACTGGTTGTAGCCCGGGTTGAGCCAGTACAGCTCCTTGAGCTTGATCCCGGCCAGGTCGGCGGCCAGGGCCAGATCGATCTGGCCGCCGGTGTCGACCACCGCGAACTGCGGGGCGTCGGGGACGTCGGGCAGACTCGCGCCGTAGGCCGACGGGTCGGCGACCACCGCGCTCACCGCCAGCAGCTTGGGCACGTAGTCGCGGGTCTCGTTGGGCAGGTCGAGGTGCCAGAAGTCGGTGGGCCGGCCGGCGCGGCGGTTCTTGCGGATGGCGCGCTGCACCGTGCCGGCGCCGGAGTTGTAGGCCGCCAGGGCCAGCAGCCAGTCGCCGCCGAACATCTGATGCAGGCTGTCGAGGTAGTCGAGGGCGGCGCGGGTGGAGGCGATCACGTCGCGGCGGCCGTCGTACCACCAGTTCTGCTTCAGGCCGAAGCGGCGGCCGGT
>CAZMMH010000156.1:0-5914 GCA_964567315.1 uncultured Gammaproteobacteria bacterium | reverse complement strand
CACCCGCGGGCTGATGCGGGCCATCCCCTCGGTCACTTCGCGCCGCGATCAGGGGGAGCTTTACGAAATCAGCGGCGTGGTGCCCAGCCTGCTGGACCTGCCGTCGGGGTGCCCCTTCAACCCCCGCTGTCCCCTGGTGGGGGACATCTGCCGGCGCCAAGAACCCGAACTGCGGGAAGCGGCCCAGGGGCATTGGGCGGCCTGTTGGATGGTGGAGAATGCCTGAGTTTCTGGAGGTCTACAACCTGGTCAAGCATTTTCCGGTGCGGCGCGGCTGGCTGCGGGGCCGCCGGGAGGTCGTGCATGCCGTGGACGGCATCTCCCTGGGGCTGCGGCCCGAGGAGACATTAGGGTTGGTGGGGGAGTCGGGCTGCGGCAAGTCCACCGCCGGGCGTGCCATCCTGCGGCTGATCGAGCCCACCAGCGGACAGGTCTGGTTCGAGGGGCAGAACGTGCTGGCCCTCGCCCCACGGCAGGAGCGCCAAATCCGGCGGCAGATGCAGATGATCTTCCAGGACCCCTTCGGCTCCCTCAACCCGCGCCTGACCGTGGAACGTATTGTGGAGGAGCCCCTGCTGACCCACCACGAGGGTGGCCCGCGCCAGCGGCGCGCGCAGGTGGCCGAGGCCCTGAAAACGGTGGGTCTGTTGCCGGAACACATGAAGCGTTTTCCCCACGAGTTCTCCGGCGGGCAGCGGCAGCGCATCATGATCGCCCGCGCCCTGATCCTGCAGCCCAGGCTGATCATCGCCGACGAGCCGGTTTCGGCGCTGGACGTATCGGTGCAGGCCCAGATCCTCAACCTGATGGTCCGCCTGCAGCGGGACTTCCACTTCTCCTACGTGTTCATTTCCCACGATCTGGGGGTCATCCGCTACGTGAGCCATAAGGTCGCCGTGATGTACCTGGGGCAGATCGTGGAGATGGCCCCGGCGGAGGCACTCTACGATAGCCCCCGGCACCCGTATACCTTGGCGCTGCTCTCGGCGGTACCGGTGCCGGACCCCAAGCAGCGGCGGCAACGCATCATCTTAAAGGGCGATGTGCCCTCGCCGCTGAAACCGCCCCCGGGCTGCCGGTTCCATCCGCGCTGTCCGGAGTGCATGCCGGTCTGCCGGCAGCAGGCGCCGGCGATGCGACAGGTGGCCGCCGCGCACCTCGTGGCCTGCCACCTGCACACCGACGGCCCGGAATGGCGCCCCGCCCCTCCCGGAACGACGGCACCGGCCACTGCCACTGGCCGACCCGGCGCTGCGGCGGACGGATAATTTGGAAACGGTCACACTCACAACGCAATAAGAAAAGGAGGTTCAACATGAAACGATGGTCCACTTTCAGCCTGCTTCTACTCGTTTGCCTCGCCCTGTCGGCCGCCCCGGCCGCGGCGCGGGACGCCGGCACCCTGGTAGTGGTGCAGGAGGCCGAACCGGTCGGTCTCGACCTGATGCAAAGTTCCATTCAGACCACGATGAGCGTATGTTACAACATCCACGACACCCTGTTCCATCCCCAGGAGGATGCAACCGTTCTGCCGGCCCTGGCGGAAAAATGGGATAAAGTCGACGATCTGACCTGGAAGATCACCCTGCGCAAGGATGCCGTGTTTCACAACGGCGAACCGGTGAACGCCGCTGCGGTGAAATTTTCCTACGACCGGATCAACAGCGAGGAGCTCAAAAGCCCCAACAAGGGCAAGCTGTCGGCCTTCACCGAGCTGAACGTGATCGACGACCACACCTTCACCATCAAAACCGAACAGCCTTATGCGCCCGGTCTCTACATGCTGGGGTACTACCTGCCCATCGTGCCGCCCAAGTATATCCAGGAAGTCGGCAACGAGAAGTACAACACCGACCCCGTCGGCAGCGGCCCCTACCGGTTGAAGAATTGGGCCAGGGGTGATGAGATCGTGCTGGAAGCCTTCGACAAGTACTACGGCCCCAAACCGGCCTACAAGACGGTGATCTTCAAGGCCAACCCCGAGGAAGCCTCCCGCATCGCCGCCCTGGAGACCGGCGAAGCCGACGTGATCAGCGGCGTGCCCGTGCACCAGCGCAAGAAGATCGAGGAATCGGGCAAGGCCTACCTGACGCCCCAGATGGGGGTCATGCCCTACGTGGGCATCAACACCTACGAGGCGCCCTTCGACGATGTGCGGGTGCGCCAGGCGGTCAACTACGCCATCGACAAGGAGCTGATCATCAAAGCGCTCTTCGACGGCAAGGCGATCATCTGCGCCGGGCCCATCAGCCCGCGGACTTTCGGCCACAGCCCCAACCTGAAGCCTTACCCCTATGACCCGGCCAAGGCCAAGGCCCTGCTCAAGGAGGCCGGTCACGCCGACGGCATCGACGTGCGCCTGGCCTACCCGACCTACATGTCCCAGATCCAGGAGCAGGCCGAGGCCATCGCCGCCAACATGACCAAGGCCGGGTTCCGGGTCACCCTGGAGCCGTTCGAGCGGGCCGTGATGTGGGAGCGGTATAAGGGCAAGCAGCACCAGCTTTACATCTACTGGTGGGACGACGCCCCCGAGCCGGACCGCTACATGTACTCGCTTTTCAACTCCATGAGCCGCGACTATTACTACAAGAACCCGGCCGTGGACAAGTTGCTCGACAAGGGACGCACGATCATGGACCGCGCCGAGCGGGCCAGGTCTACGCCCAGATTGACGAGATGCTCTACAAGGATTGCCCCTGGGCCTATCTCTACGTGGTGCCCGAGGTTTTCGGCGTGGCCAACGGCGTCGACTACCAGGGCCGCCGGGACGGCTTCCTGAACATGCGTTACGCCAAACCCAAGAAGTAAGTACCCGTCTCCGGGCCGCCGCCTGCGCGGCGGCGGTCCTACAGAGGAACCATGCTGCCTTATCTCTTCAAACGACTCTGGCACACGGTTTTCGTGGTCGTCGGAATTTCGGTGATCAGCTTTTTCTTCATCCACCTCTCCGGCGACCCCGTGATGCTCATGCTGCCGGGGGACGCCTCGGACGCCCAGATCGAGGAACTGCGGGAGCAAATGGGGTTCAACGACCCGCTCTACGTGCAGTACCTGCACTTCGCCTGGCAGGCGGTCCGGGGTAAGTTCGGCAATTCGCTCTACTACAAGGTCCCGGCCATGGAGCTGATTCTCGAGCGGCTGCCGGCCAGCCTCGAGCTGGCGGTGGCCGCCATGCTCTTCGCGCTGGTGGTGGCGGTGCCCGTCGGCATCGTCTCGGCGGTGCGGCGCGGTTCGCTGCTCGACATGGGCAGCATGCTGGGGGCGCTCTTCGGCCTGTCCATGCCGCACTTCTGGCTGGGGATCATGATGATCCTGCTTTTCTCGGTGGAACTCGGCTGGCTGCCCACCTCGGGACGCGGCAGCCTGGCCCAGCTAGTGATGCCCTCCATCGCCCTGGGGCTGAGCCTGACGGCCATGTTCGCACGCCTGACACGCTCCGTGATGCTCGAGGTCCTCAGCCTGGATTACATCCGCACGGCCCGCTCCAAGGGGCTCAAGGAATGGATTGTGATTTCCAAGCACGCCCTCAAGAACGCGCTGATCCCTATCGTGACCGTGGCGGGCATGCAGTTCGGCTTTCTGCTGGGGGGCACGGTAATCATCGAGACGGTCTTCGCCTGGCCGGGGGTGGGGCGACTGGTGATCCAGGCCATCTTCAACCGCGACTACCCGCTGGTGCAGTCCATCGTGCTCGTGCTGGCGCTGATCTTCGTGGCAGTCAACTTCCTGGTGGACATGCTTTACATGTATCTTGATCCCCAGATCTCCTATTTCGAGGACAAATGAACGCCACCACTATCGCCAAATCGTCCCTGTTCGAAGCCGTCGAACCCCGGTTGCGGTTCATGGCCGAAACCCTGCAGGAGGTGGCCCGGCGCCCGAGTGCGCTGGCCGGCGGCATCATGCTGGCGCTGATCCTGGCCGTGAGCCTTAGTTTCCCGCTGTTCTACCCGGTGGACCCCCTGGAGCAGGACTTGATGGCGCGCTTCACCCCGCCGGTTTGGCAGGCCGGGGGCAGCTGGGCCTTTCCGCTGGGCGCCGACAACCTGGGACGGGACGTCCTGGCGCGTCTGCTCTACGGCAGCCGCGTCTCTCTGCTGGTAGGCTTCTCCGCCGTCGCCGTGGCCGAGCTGGCGGGGATTATCCTTGGGCTGATTTCAGGCTACTACGGCGGCAAGCTCGAAAGCCTGATCATGCGCATCGCCGATGTCTTCATGGCCTACCCCTTCATGCTGCTGACCATTTCGGTGATCGCCGTGCTGGGCAACTCGATTGTCAACCTGATCCTGGTGTTGGGGCTTTCGGACTGGGTGACCTACGCGCGCACCATCCGCGGCAGCGTGCTGTCGCTGAAAAAAAAAGAGTTCGTGGAGGCCTCGCGGGCCATCGGCACCCCCCACCGGGTGATCATCACCCGCCACATTTTGCCCAATGTCATCTCACCGCTGCTGGTGTTGGGTACCCTGCGGGTGGCCAACATCATCATCTGGGAAAGCGGCCTGTCCTTTCTGGGGATGGGGGTGCCGCCGCCGATGCCCACATGGGGGCGCATGCTGGCGGAAGGACGGGTCTACATCACCGACGCCTGGTGGCTGGTGACCCTGCCCGGTCTGGCCATCATGGTGACGATTTTGTCCATCAACCTTCTGGGGGACGGGCTGCGCGACGCCCTCGATCCCCGGCTTCGAAACATTTGACGACTGAGAGGAAAACGCCATGAGCAAGGTATTGGTGCTCGGCTTCGGAATGCAGGGCAAGGCCGTGGTGCATGACCTGGAACAGGGGGACCTGGTTTCCGAGATCGTGGTCGCGGACATGGACCTGGATGCGGCACGAGGCTACCTCGAGCGCAAAGGGTACACCCGCAGCCGAGCGGTGGCGCTGGATGCCGCCCGGGAGGAGCAGCTGCTGCAACTAATCGAATCCGTCGGCCCCCGGGTCACCATCTGCATGCTGCCGGCCGATTTCAACTACCCCATCGCCCGGGCCGCACTGACGGCCGGGTGCCATTTCGTCAGCAGCAGCTACTCCGGCCGGGTGGCCGAGCTGGATGCCGAGGCCCGCACAAAGGGGGTCACCATTCTTCCGGAGATGGGGATGGACCCAGGAATCGACCTGGTCCTGGGCCGGCTGGCCGTGGACGAACTGGATGTGGTTCACGGCATGTACTCCTACGGGGCCGGCCTGCCCGAGCCGGCCTGCGTCGGCGACAATCCCCTGCACTACAAGATCACCTGGACCTTCGACGGCGTGCTCAAAGCTTACAAGCGTCCGGCCCGGCTCCTTCGGGATGGGCAGAAAGTGGATATTGCGGGGGAGAAAATTTTCCGCGAGGAACACGGCCACACCGTGGAGGTAGCCGGGCTCGGGCCGCTGGAAGCCTATCCCAACGGGGATGCCATCCACTATATCCAGGTGTTCGACCTCGGCCCCGAGGTCCGGGACATGGGACGCTTTGCGCTGCGCTATCCCGGCCACCGCCGGTTCTGGTCGGTGATGGCCGAGATGGGGTTTCTGGACGACACGCCGCTTGCGGTAGAAGGCGGGGTGATCTCACCGCGGCAGTTTCTGGTGCGGCACCTGACGCCGAAACTGCAGTTTGCCGAAGACGAGCGCGACATGGTCGTGCTGCGAGTCAACGCCTGGGGGCTTAAAGACGGCCGCCAGCGCCGGGTGACCTACAATCTCATCGACTACCGCGACCTCGCCACGGGCCTGTTCGCCATGAACCGCACCGTTGGCTACACCGCCAGCATCGGCGCCCGGATGATTCTGACCGGACAAATCACCGCTCCGGGGGTCCTCTCGCCCACAAGGGATGTCCCGCCCCGGGATCTGCTGCGGGAGCTCAAGGCCCGGGGAATGAAGCTCGATCACCGGGTGGAGGAAAGCGAGGATGTTTAGCCCGATG